>JADGBP010000058.1:6058-9824 GCA_015231395.1 Desulfamplus sp.
GCACAAAAAACTTTATTCGTATTAGAGTCGGTGTTGGTCGTCCCACGCAGACTAAAGAAAATAGTGTTACCGGTCATGTGTTGGGAAAATTTGCCGGAGATGAACAAAAGGAGATTGATGAGGTTGTGAAAATAACCGCTGATGCCTGTGCTCTGATTCTTTCAAGTGATTTAAAAAAAGCTATGAACTCTTTCAACTCCCAGAAGCTGCCTAAAAATAATTCTCAGACGTTGTCTTAAAAACAATCCCCCATATGTTGCATTAAAAACAATCCCCATATGTTGCATTAAAAACAATCCCCATATGTTGCATTAAAAACACTCATTTGATCTCGCCAAAATATTGCCATACTTCCCTCCTTTTTCTTATTGAAAGATATTCACAGTGAACACATTTTGTTCTCACTTTCCGAGGTAACCAGATTCTGGTCATAAGCGATTACCGTCAAAAAATATCCATATCCAGAGCACACAAGCCAGCACACAATTGTCAATGCTCCCCTACCTTGGAAAGATAGATAGGGGAGCATTGAAGGTTTTTATGAAAGAATATAACCCTTTGCAAGATCAAGATAGAATTGAGTCTGAAGTTTTATCCATACCTCATCCTTGCCAAGTTCCTGTGCCATTATCTGTGCTACTTCCGGTGCCATCTCCATGCTCACTCGGGCATCCAGCAGGAGCATTCTTACCCTGCGAGAGAGAAAATCCTCAACAGTTCTTGCCATTTCGTGTCTGACTGCCCATACAACATGTGCTCTGGTATATTCATAATCAGGATGCAGTCTTTTTCCAAGAGTTTTATTCTGGTGAACCATATCCTCTATTTGTGCACGGTCAGACCCATAAAAATATGCCGGTGAGTTAAAATCTGTGTTTTTGACATAACCATGAATCGGCATGTTTTGTGTAACACACTTTTTTTCCGGCAGTCCGCCTATCAGCCATGCCTTGTTGACTGTATCTTCTGCCATTTTACGGTAGGTTGTCCATTTGCCTCCGGTGATAGTAATCAGACCAGACAAAGAGACTATAAGCTTGTGACTGCGTGATATCTCTTTGGTGCTCTGTTCGCCGTCATTTTTTCCGGTGTCGCTTTTCTCTGTATGGCTTTCTTCGGCTGCAAGGGGACGAAGTCCTGCAAAAATACTTAACACATCTTCCCTGCAGGGGTCTTTTTTCAGATACTGTGCTGCTGTGGTCAGGACAAACTCGATTTCATGCTCTAATGCCCGTGGTTCAAGAGAGGTATCATCAGGTTTCAAAGGTGTGTCTGTAGTTCCTACAACCACCTTGCCATGCCATGGAACTGCAAACAACACTCTTCCATCCGAGGTTTTGGGAATCATTATGGCAGAATCTCCCTGCAAAAAGGATTTGTCAAGAACCAGGTGAATCCCCTGACTTGGCCGTACCATCCTCTTGGCTGAAGGATCATCCATTTGCATTATTTCATCAACAAATACGCCGGTTGCATTTATAACTACCCGAGAATTTATAACATGCTGTATGCCACTCTCCTCATCTGTTGCAATAACGCCTGCCATAAAGTTGTCTTGATCCCGTATAAGACCTGTTACAGCCATGTAATTAAGCATTACCGCACCGTTTTCTACAGCGGTCTGGGCAAGATTTATGGCAAGACGCGAATCATCAAACTGACCGTCATGGTAAATTACACCCCCATTGAGATGGCTTTCATCTAAATTGGGGATGGCTTTCATGGTCTCTTCTCTGGATATTTTTTCTGATGGTCCAAGTCCAAGTTTTCCAGCCATCATGTCATATACTTTCATGCCAATATTGTAAAAAGGACCTACCCACCAGTCATAGCTTGGAATGATAAATGCCTGATTTTTAACAAGGTGAGGGGCGTTCTGACGCAGAAGTCCACGCTCATGCAGAGCCTCAAATACCAGAGAAATATCACCTTGGGCAAGATACCTGACACCACCATGAACCAGTTTTGTACTACGGCTGGAAGTACCTTTTGCAAAATCAGATTGTTCCAGCAGCACTGTTGAATATCCCCGAGATGCAGCATCAACAGCAATTCCAAGACCGGTCGCTCCCCCACCTATTATTACGATATCCCATATCTTGTCAGGGTTTTCCGTCAACTGTTTCAATAAATGTTCTCTTTGCATGTTTTCACCTCATTTTTAAATGATTTATTGATATTGGATTTTTCTTTAAATGCTATCACTGATTGATTAAACAATTACCGTGAAAACACTTCTGATTTTCATGGTCGGAGACGGCTGGAATCCAACCATGAGCGTTTACGGTATCATTGATTTATTAAACAGAGTTTAAGTTCTCTTTGATCGCCTCTAAGGTTCTGATTTGCGGCTTCAAGCTGCTCTCTGCCAGAGATAACAGCCGTCCCTTTTTGAGATTCGCTGATTGTGAAGTATTTTTCCGCAGCACTGATGATACTCTTTTTGTCAAGGGCAAGCAGAGACTCCTTGAACTGCCGGCGTTTTTCGTCTGTAAGGCCGAGTATCTGGCGATAAAAGGCTTTAATTGAGGATGGGCCAGGAGTGTCGGGTTTGTCGATATCAGAACATACCTGAAGAATGGACTCTTTTATATCCTCTTCGGTATAATCTCCACTGGTGATAAATCCGCAGGCATTTTGATACACTTCAAGAGTTCTTCTGATATTGGGGTCTCGGTATGAGGCAAATGAGAAAATTCCCTCTTCAGCATTATAGACGGCAAACCCGCCATAGGCACCGCCTTTTTCACGGATTTCCCTGTGAAGATAGAGAGAACGCAAAATTCTGCTTATTGCGGAAAGTGCCGGTGCATCAGGATGCCCCATTCTGACGGTTTTAAATACTTGAGCTACAAACGAGACCGATGTGCTGGTCATCCAGCCTTCAAAAGGATAATCTTCTGCCGGAATATTTCCTGCTGATTCACTGCTTACTATAATATTTCCTACAGATTCAGCACCCACTGGAATATTGCCTGCTGATTCAGCATTCACTGGACTATTTCTCGCAGATTCAATATTCAGAGGATGATAGCAATCATTTGCCAGCCCCGCCGGAAGTTGATCAAGCATCTTGAGAATATTATTGTCTGCAATTACGAGAGCTTCTCTGTTTCCTGCAATTGCGGGTTTGATATTGCTCTTTACAAACACCTTTGCGGCAATAGCTGAAAGGTCTGATGAAAGTTTTTCCGAGATATCTGGCTGTTCAGTAAGAGCCTTGATAAACCTAAACTGTGATATGCCGTGCCACATCTCTTCGGTTAGAGAGGAGATTCCAAGATTGCGGGCAGCTAACGACATGGCATATCTATGTCCATTGGCAACAATTGAGGATTCCATGCCGGCTCTGTATTGCAGAAGCAGATTTTTAAGCCTTGTGGTGTCGGCAAAACTGTACTTGGACATCAACTCGCCTGCTATGTCAAACAGATGCTCGATGTTTCTGTTCAGTGATTTACCCTGCAAGGACAAAAAAGATACATGCTGGCGGTCATTATCATTTCCATTGCCATTAAATCCTGTTCCTGAATATGGTGATATCCCGATTCCGCCTGTGTAAAGATCAATCTGCTCGGCCATTCGTGCATAGTCCCTCAATGCGGTACCTGCTCCTGTAAACGCTCTGCAAAAGAAGGGAATTAGCCTGTTCAGGTTTTCCGGAAGTTTACCTGTTCCAGCAGTTGCCGTAAAATATAAAATATCTGATGTGGCTTTGTCATAGCAGGTCGCAGCGTTAAGAGTGCGGACAGTCTTAGTCTTTGCA
>JADGBP010000059.1:0-2705 GCA_015231395.1 Desulfamplus sp.
AAATGTGTTTTCACGGTAAATTTATCCAAAATCGGGTATCCTTAATATATAAATGGAAAATGAAGAATACGCTACTGTGCCAAGAATACCCGAAATACGAATAACTGCTATTAGTTCAGAAGATAGTCTTTTGTCAGAGAAACAGAGTTATCTCTTCTATACTGTAAGAACGGAATAATAACCCTGTTTTTGTTTCCTCCAAGAGCGTCATAGGTGATGCTGACAATTGGTACTCCCGTGAGTTTTTCTATTCTGGCACTCATTGCTTCAGTGACAAGCCCGGGACAGCAGAATGAAGGACTGGTCTGAACAAACAGGGCAAGATCAGGATTCTCTTTAATTGTATAGTGAATTTTGAGGATGTTATCCATAGACTCACCAGTATGTTCAGGCAACAGGTCATAATTTGCAATCACGCTTTTAAAATCATCAGTATAGCTGTGATCCGGTTCATTGAAAAAAGGTTCAAAATAACGGTAATACCGCTTTTCCATCTGGGTCATGGTGGTCAGAATCGCCTTGTTGGATATCAGGCTTAAGTATCTTCCCTCTTTAAACCATTTTTTATAATAGGATTCGGCAATCATTTTGGCAAATCGGTAATAAGGCGTAGTTACTACTTCTCCGCCATGTTCCTCAATAAAATGAATAAGATCCTGATTCATCACGTCATTATCTCTTACATAAAAATCACCAAAAACTCCTACTTTAGGACGATTATCTCTTGGAAATGTTTCAATAGTCTCAAACTGAGCCAACGCAATTTTAAGAGAATCCTCGCGTGTGGTTCTTCCTTCAAAAGCCATATTCAGTATGCGGACAGCCTGTTTTATGGCAGCATCAGTCTCCCCTTTTATTTTTTCATATGGTCTGATTCTGCAACCCAAAGCCCTTAAAAGACCGCCGAACATATAGGCAAAATAGGCATTTAACGCAGCACTTACTGAAATTTCGCTGAACGAAAGCTCTCCTTTATAAACTCCCGCTTCTTCAAGACCAGATTTCAATAATCGTTGATCATGTTGTTTACTTGACTGACTGTTGCCATGTTCACCGGACTGTACATTTCTGTGTTCACCTGATTTTCCACTATTGGCAATAATGGATTGAATATGATGCGGATAGAGCTTGATATTGCATGATATTTCAGAGTTGCTCATCCAAAGAAGGCATTTTTTAGGGTCAAGTCCTTTATTGATAATGGTCTGTATATATCCGCTTGCAATGGCATTCAAAGGAATGCACTGACCAGTATTTGTTTTAAGACTTTGTTTGATCGTGTCCTCGGTCTCTTCCATTAAACGTGCATCATAGCCCTCTTTACGCAGGGTTGCTGCTAAAAATGAGCAGGTAATCGAATCCCAGTTCGGCATGATAATGGTTTTACCGGACAGTTTTGATTCAAGTTGGGGATTCAGGTGTACGAGGTTGACATCTTTTTTATTTTTGCCGTGTTGATTGAAATTCCTGAATGCCCTTACAGCCGCTTCAATACGTGTCTCATATCCTACACTGGAATCGTGTTCATCAAGTTCAAGAACAAGATAGGGTTTGTCATGTGCTTCCATTATTTTTTTGAAATAATCCACACCAAAAGAATCAGGAGAGCATTTAAAAGATGTTACATAGACAGGAAAGAGATTTTCGGTTCTGGCGGCAATCAGAGTTGCTTTGAGAATAGAAGCTGCGTGTTCCCAGTGAATTTCTTTTAAAAGAGGCTCGATTTCGCTGAAATTATGGTTTTCAAAGTCCAGCATATCTTGGAAAAAAGTATTTACATTCAAAGATGAAAAGATATCCGGGATTCTGCTGTTCAGAGATTCAGACAAAATTGTATAAGGTCTGCCCACAATTAAAACATCAATATCTCCCCCTGAAAGTGTTTTATCGTTTCGATAAGTCTCGTTTTGGGATACCTCAAACAGTTGTTTTAACTGATTTTCTGCCCCTTTTTTCCAGTCCAGAACTTTGTCATGGGCAGAGGAGATATCAAAAAAGCTGATATCGGAACCCGGGATTTTTTTAAGTTCCCGGTAAAGTTCTATTTTTGTATAAAAATTAGTATAGAGATCTTTTACAACCGGTGAGATGAATCTTTCTTTTTTCATGCCCTGAAGTCCCATGATAACCGACGGTACATACTGGGTATAATAACAGTATTGGCGTCTGCCTTGTTTGGTTTTGTGCTTGTTCTCAAAATAGTAGGGAAGAAACACATAATCAGCTTTTTCCATCAGGTAATCCACATGTCCATGAATGGATGTGACAGGAGTGCAGAATTCAGCAGTGGCAAGAGAACGTCCACGGGTTACTGGAGACTTCATCTTTTCGCTGCTTATGGTTTTTATTCCAAGGTAATTGAAAAATATTTTCCAGAACTCAAGATCCTCAACCAGATGAAGTGCCGCCGGAATCCCCACGGTAAATGGGTATCGTGTTTTGCATGGGTGAGGCAGGATGACAGCTTTTTTTCTTGCTTTGAGCAGATGAAAATTTTTATCCTTTGCCACATAATGATCTGTACCATAATCCCTTCCGCACAAGAAGCCAAAAGCCACGGTTTCATGATCCATTTCTGCAATGGTTAGTTTGCAACTATTTGTGCAGATTTGGCATGTTTCCTGTCGTACCGGAATCTCTTTTTTCCAGAGAGAAAATCCTCTGAAACTGCTTTTCGGAAGCTGTTCATCGTTTGATAATGCATC
>JADGBP010000059.1:2805-4914 GCA_015231395.1 Desulfamplus sp.
CAATGGTTAGTTTGCAACTATTTGTGCAGATTTGGCATGTTTCCTGTCGTACCGGAATCTCTTTTTTCCAGAGAGAAAATCCTCTGAAACTGCTTTTCGGAAGCTGTTCATCGTTTGATAATGCATCATTTGATAATGCATCGTTTAATAATGCATTGTTTGATAATGCATCATGTGTGAATGCATCGTTTGTGAAGAGATCATTTGTGAGTGCAATCCTTGTATGCTGATCCTTTAAAGTCAATGCAACGCCAAGAGCACCTGTGAGATGACAGTATCTGGACACATGAATTGGTTTTTTAAGACGCTGTTCAAACGCTGCCACAAGAGCTCTATTTTTTGCGGTTGCCCCCTGGAAAAGAATAGTGTTCCCGATTTTCGCTTCTGTTGCCACTTTTGTCATGTAGTTGTCTCTGACTGAATGAAGTGCCGATGCCAGAACCTCATCCACGCTGTAGCCCTCTGAGAGAAAATGATTCATGTCCCGTTCCATGAAAACTGTGCACCTATCGCTGGATATGGGTGATTTGACAGATTCTGTCCTTGCTGAGTATTCAGACAGAGGGCAGCCAAGTTTCATTGCCTGTTCTTCAATAAAACTCCCTGTGCCCGCGGCACAGACGGTATTCATGAAAGATGATGTGACAACTCCGTTTTTCATTGTTGTGAATTTAGCGTCCTGACCACCTATTTCGATGATAGTATCTACTTGGCTGTTAAGTTCGTACGCGGCTCTTGAATGAGCT
Source organism: Desulfamplus sp. (assembly GCA_015231395.1). GTDB lineage: Bacteria > Desulfobacterota > Desulfobacteria > Desulfobacterales > Desulfobacteraceae > Desulfamplus. The sequence continues at coordinate 3,552 of JADGBP010000059.1, forward strand.
GTTATTTCATCCAATACAAGATCTGCACCGATAATACCTGCCGACAGCTTTCTTCCCGAACCCGTAGTTCCGCATCCAGTAATGGTTATCTCAATATTATAATCAGATATGAATTTATCAATTGATTTGAAAATTGCCTGAACCGCCTGCACAGGCCTTGACGCAGTCCTTGTATAGAATCCTGCTGCGACTATTCCTGTTTCAGTGATTATAACGCCTTTAGTGCTGGTTGATCCAACATCAAGTCCGAGGTAACAGTGTCTGAAATCAAGTTTCGCGGGATCTTCATAGATATCTTTTTCCACCCCTTCGGTTATTTCACTCTTGAATCCTGTAAATACTGGATACTCTGACATGGTGAGGGTTAGTTCCGGAAAAAAGAATTTCTGTTGTTTCTCTTTTTCCATGAGAAGGTCATTGACAGAGCTGATATTCATGAAAGGTATTTTGAGACCAATGCTGTTTGAATCGATGTCGGAGTTCAAGCTATTTTTCAATTCATCTGCTAAGCATAGAGCCGCACCGATAGCACCATAAAGATGGGAATTATTGTTATAAATCAGAGAATCACTCTCCTCCGGTTTCCGGATTAAGGCATCAAGATGTTTTTTTACAGAGATATTTTTAGATACGCCTCCGCAGAAAATGATGGGTTTAGGGATATCATCATGGGTAAAAAGAGTGTTGTAAATATTTCTTGCAAGACCTTTGCACAATCCATCACATATCTGGGGAACAGAGAACCCCTCCTGCTGGGCGTGGATCAGGTCTGTCTTGGCGAAAACAGCACAGCGAGTAGCAATATCAGGGATTCCGAGGTTGTTTTCAGAAGCGGCTTGACTCAACTCTTCGGGGCTTGAAAGCCCAAGTCGTTTTGATTGCTGATCCAGAAAACTTCCGGTTCCAGCCGCACATGATGTATTGTTTTTAGATCCGCAATATTTCCCGGATTCATCAAAAACACTTAAACTGAATTTTTCTCCCCCAACATTAAGAATAGCACCTATTTTTTGGTGGAAATATCCAGCAGCCCTTATGATTGCTACCTGTTCATCAAATGATCGTGTTCGCTTTACATTAGAAGGGGTTGAGGATGTGACCGCTACGTAACTGAATCCGCTCAGGTCAATTCCTGACAGTGCGGACTCAAGACCCTGCTGTATATTTCCGTGATGAAAGGCAGAGCCTTCACACAATATCTGTTTTTTTGCTTTATTATATTGACCTTGTCCTTGTCTTTGCTCTTGCTCTTGCTTTTTCCCTTTTTCTTGCTCTTGTTCTTGTCCGAGCTGTTTTTTCGATTCGAGCTTTTCAATATAAGTGGATTCAAGCTCTTTAATATCATTGGATTTAATATAATTGT
>JADGBP010000059.1:5010-9718 GCA_015231395.1 Desulfamplus sp.
TACCGTATTTGTTGACTCCGTCTTCTGTTTTTTCCATAAGTTGATCCAAAGAAAAAAGAGAGTTAAAATAACCTCCAAGCATCTCGTCTTCTGCCATCTCCTTTGCTGAAGATAGACCCAGTGCATACATAAGCTCATTATAATGAGCATTTTTAGCCCATTGCAGCCCTCTGATATGCCCATTTTCAGAACAATTGCCTTCAGACTGTTTTTTTTCATGCTTTAGGCGATCAATAATCTCTGCCATGTCATGATCTTCACGAAGCCTTCTTTGAAATTCCTCTTTTTTATGGATCGCTTCTGCCAGAGCATCCTGAAACATCTTGGATAAGTTAAAGGATTGCCGCCACTCTTCCATTTTTTCATAAAGCATATCAGGAATGCTGAGGGTTATTTTTCGTGTCACGCCTGTTCTCCTTGTATTCTGAACTTTATAGTCACATATGAACCTATCTTTTGTCTGTATTCAAGATAAAGTATGTGTTGATATTGCCAATACGTATTGTATTTTGGAGGTGGTGTCAAGTATATTGAGTAAGATGAATATAAGCAGCTTCGCTGCAATTGTTGCAGAATTGAAATTCCTGAATAAGAACATAATTGATTTTTCATAATGAATAATATTTCATTTGACTTTGATTTATAGTATATGCATTTTTGTTTTTACCGTGAAAAAACATTTGCTTTTCATGGTCGGCGGAACCAGAATCTGGTTATGATATTTTGTTCTGCAACGAAAGGTCAAAGTTTGCAAACACACTCATTTATCAGGAATTTACAAGGAATGACGGGAGTCTGATGATAACAAATAGTATTCAAAATATAGGTTCATGGACAATCCGGAGGGTAGAGAATACCGGCAGAATATTTATTTTTCTGTTCAGTGGTCTTTTGCACATATTCACCTTTCCTTGGCAAATATTGAAAATTATCGAACACATATGGTTCATTGGCACCAAGTCCATGGTAGTTATTATGCTGACAGGAATTTTTACCGGAATGGTACTGGGACTTCAGGGCTATTACACCCTGATTAAATTCGGTTCTGAGGGAATGCTTGGCTCCGCCGTGGCACTCACACTGATTAGGGAGCTTGGACCAGTTCTTACCGGTATCATGATTACAGCAAGAGCCGGGTCTGCAATCGCTGCTGAAATCGGAGTTATGCGTATTTCTGAACAGATAGATGCTCTTGAAACAATGAATATCAATCCGATCAGATTTATTTTCAGCCCAAGACTCGTTGCATCTGTAATAAGTTTTCCTTTTCTTACCGCACTGTTTGATGTTATTGGCATTGTGGGGGGATATATTACAGGTTCACTGCTTTTAGGAATTAATGGCGGTATTTATATCTACCGCGTCAAGGACAGCGTGGTCATGGCTGATTTAACAGGGGGTTTTGTCAAATCGCTTGTGTTTGCCATTGTGGTTACAACTGTATGCTGTTCTCAGGGTTACTTTACACATCTTCAGACGCGGGGAGGATTTGGTGCAAAGGGTGTAAGTTATTCAACCACCAATGCAGTTGTAAATTCTTGTGTTTTGATTCTTGTATTTGATTATGTCATAACTTACCTGCTTTTGTAGTTAAGAGCCTGTTTAAATATTTAAAATATTCAGGCACTTAATCTCCTTGATGGTAGCTTTGTGTAGGTGTAGTCTTTGTAATGAATTTGTTTTTATTATGCATAAAATTTTAAACAGGCTCCTATGAAATCTCCTTTGATTGAATTTATAGATGTTAAAAAAAGTTTTGGAAAAAACCATGTGATGCAGGGTGTTAATCTATCAATATATGAAGATCAAATAACTGTTATAATTGGAAAAAGTGGTTCTGGAAAAAGTGTTTTGCTAAAGCATATTATCGGGCTTATGTATCAAGATTCAGGAAGTGTTCTGTTTCGCGGAGAAGAGATATCGACCATGTCCCGTAAAACAAGAGAGCTATTTAAAAGAAATTTCAGTTATATGTTTCAGGAAAATGCACTGTTTGACTCCATGAATATTTATGAAAACATAGCCCTTCCTCTTACTGAAACATCTCTTTTTTCCAAACAGGAAATCAAAAAAAAGGTTGAGACAAGAATGGAGCAGCTTGAGATTCAGGGAACATCAAACAAATATCCTGCTCAGCTTTCAGGTGGAATGAAAAAAAGAGTAGCCCTTGCAAGAGCATTGGTTACCGAGCCGTCAATTGTGCTTTTTGACGAGCCTACAACCGGTCTTGATCCTGTCAGAAAAAACGGAGTTCACGCGATGATTAAATCATATCAGCAGATGTTCGGATTTACCGCGGTTATTGTCAGTCATGAAATACCTGATATTTTTGAAATATCCCAGAGAGTTGCAATGCTTGAAAAAGGAAAGATCATATTTCAGGGAACGGCAAAGGAGATAATGGATTGTGATGTGAATGATGTTAGCTCTTTTATCAATGGGCAGGGCGATTTCAGGGAGTATTGATTTATATAGTTTTTTTTGAATCCTGGATATCTTGAGGAATATTACTGTCAATTCAAAAAGAAGCTTGTTGAAAAAAATATTGAAAAATATAAGCAGCTTTGCTGCAATTATCACAGGATTGAAATTCCTGAATAATAATGGAATAAGGGAATTGTTCAATGAAAAAAGGAATGATTGAGTTTTACGTGGGAATTTTTATGGTGATCGGCATTGCCTGTGTCGCATATCTGATAATTGAACTTGGCGGAGTCAAAGTTATTAATAAAGATGACTATAGACTGTATGCCTATTTCAGTTCTGTATCAGGGCTGAAAAAAGGTGCGGGTGTAGAGATGGCAGGTGTTGAAATTGGTAATGTCATTTCTATTTCACTGGATACAGAGCGACTGCTCGCAAAGATTGAACTTGGAATCCATGAAAATATCAAACTTGCGGAAGATGTTATGGCGTCTGTAAAAACATCAGGTGTTATTGGAGATAGATATATCAATCTTTCTCCGGGTGGCTCTGATACCATGCTTGAATCTGGAGATACCATTTTTAATACGGAATCTGCCATTGATATTGAGGCATTGGTAAGTAAATATATTTTTAACAAAGATGAAAAAATATCAAATAAATAGCTTTGCTTTTGTGCAATAGAGGTGAACGGTATGTGCGTAATAGAGGTAATATAGACTTCCAGAAAAATATTTTGATATCTCAATTTTGAAGAAGGGCAACCGCAAGGGATTGCCCCTACTCTTGCCAATTTAATTATCTGGAAAACTATAGTCTGGTTTAGAAGACCGACAGCCACTTTTCCAATATCTTTTCAATGGTTTTATGATGAACTGGTTTTGAAATATAATCATCCATGCCTGATTCCAAACATTTTTCTCTGTCTTCTTGCATTGAATTAGCCGTCATTGCAATAACTGGAATCTTTACATTCTGAATACCGGCATCGCCTTGCCTTATTTTTTTAGTAGCTTCGTAGCCATCCATTTCCGGCATTTGACAATCCATTAATAAAAGATCGTATTTATCAAGGACAAGAGCTTTAAGAGCTTCTTTTCCATTTATCACGGCATTGGCATTATAGCCAATTTTTCTAAGCATTGTCAGAGCAAGTTGGCGATTGATGGGATTGTCTTCTGCCAAAAGGATTTTAAAACGGCGTTTTTGATCTTGAGATATAGCAGTTTCAGACTCTTTGTTAGGCATCTGTTTTTGAGAATGTTCATTAGCGATAGATTGTTTTTGAGTGTTTTCCTTAGCCACAGCCTGTCTTTGAGCATTTTCGTCAACCACAGGCGAATTCAAACCAGAAGAATAAGGTGTCTCTTTATAGATTTTATTTATGTTCATCATTTATCCTTTCATGTTCATGATTTGCTTTTTCATGCTCATCATTTATCCCTTCATAATATAAAGATTCATGATTGTCACGATTCGTCGTCTCTCCTTTTAAACCAAATCGCTCTCTTATCTTATTGATGGATATCAGAGCACCTTTTCTTGCGGACGGAGTCAAAAATGATTTTAATTTTCTCTCAAGCATACGTGGATGGAGATCTGCGGCAATGGCAATGGCACCTTCTGTAATGATTTTTTGTAGCAGCAGCTCTTTAACAGTTCTCTCCTTGAGATTGGCAGCAAAAGGGATAAAGATGAAATTTGCCATAACAATGCCGTAAAGAGTAGATGTCAAAGCAATGGGAACTGTCGCAAGAATCACGGAAGAGTCACCCACACCGGCAAGCATTCCAATAAGCCCGACAACGCTGCCCACAAGCCCAAAAGCAGGTGAAACATCTGCCATTGTATGCAGGATACGGATCATCTCGTCACGTCGCATCCGGAAAAAATACATTTCAGCATGAAGAGCCTCTTTGATTTGCTCAGGAGAGTAGTTATCAACAATAAACCCAAGAGCCTGACGCAGAAAAACAATAGTGGTCTCCTCTTCATCGTCCTGAAGAGCCATCACCCCTTTTAATCTTCTTTTAACTGATAGTTCAAGAAGAATTTCGACAATTGAATCAGGATTTCTCACTGCCTGACCATAGGCTGTAATCAATACTTTTATCAGAATTTGGAGCCGTTCCATTCGATAGCTTAAAATGGTTGCACCAAAGGTTCCGCCAAGCACAATCGCAAAGCCAGACAGATTTATGTACATGCCAAAGTTGCCATCAAGAACAAACCCGATGCAGAATATAATGACGCAGAAGATAAGTCCCAGAAGATTCTTATGTCC
>JADGBP010000005.1:0-2144 GCA_015231395.1 Desulfamplus sp.
TGGTGTAATGCCGCTTGATGCAGAGGCTAATCTTCCGGAAAGATGTTACTCTTATTTGTTGCAGGAGTTGATGAATTTTTTCAGTACGCGAGAGACATTTGGTGAATCACACTTGTCGCTGCAAAAAATGGGTATGCTACATTAAGTGATACTGAACGGAGCAAGCAAATCCAGCTGATCGTGGCAATGCCGTAAATGAAAAGGGCACAAAAAAATATGGAGTTAGTCATTAAACTGGCAATACCATTCCATAAAAAAGCCTTGCCTTCTATTGATTTTGCAGAATACTTAAAAAGAATTTGACCTGCAGAAATTGAACCTACCGTGAATAAAAGCATCAACCACTCAATCCAGTTCATGGATCAACTCGCTTGAACGGTAAATAAGTATAAAGTCTATAGAGCATAAAAATAGCACAAATAAAAATAAGTGGATGGAGTGGCACTGAATATCGTGGAAGCGGTGCAAGAATTGTGTGAATAAATGCAAAATAAAAAATGGACATCAATGCAGGCATGGCAAACTTCTCTGATTCAGTCAGTGAGATTCTACGTAACCGTTTAATAAGCATAAAAATCACCAATAAAAAGGTAAGTCCTACAAAGATAGGGTGTAAAAATGACATGATCACTAATGATTGAAAGGCAACCCAGTTATGGTTGTAAATTGAACTTTTAACAGGATAAATAAAGGGTCCGCCTTGACCGACCAGAATTGACCATTGAAAAAACATCCTTGGTTTGCCTATGGTATACCAGTATAAATATTTAAGCGGTTCTTTACTTGCACGATATTTGATAACAGAAATCGCAGATATCAAATCCTTACCTATTTTTTTTGATTCAGGGTCTTCACGATAGGGAAATCCTTTTAAGGCTGGATTCTTATAAATCAGATTTGGGTAGCTACCCAGTGCCAAAGATGCAATAAAGAGGTTTTCTCCATTTGGTTGCTGATGTTTCTTCTGCCAGATCTGCCATGGCATCCAAAAAAGAATCATAATCACCAGAATAGTGGCAGTTATTTTAATCCTGCTTTGCAGAAACTCGCTTTTAAAAAACAAAACAATAATAAAAAACAGTGGGAAAAGCAGAAAGGCAGGTCTTACAAACGAAGCCTCAACAGCAGCTACGGCAAACATCACAGCCAGCCACAGACTTTTTCGGCTCAACAAGAGGGTCGCACAGTAAATACTCAATACCATTAGAAAAGTAAACAGTGTTTCTGTAAGAATATAACCCGAAAAGGTAATTGCATGAGGTGAAATGGCAGTAATTGCCGTTGCTACGGCAGCCCAGGCAAAAGGCATGAACCTCAATCCGATAAGATAAATCAGACCAACTGTTAGAGTGCTCAACACAGCCTGAGTAATCAGAATTAAAGGATATAATTTTGATAAATCAGGAGTACATTTAATCAAAGTAGCCAGAAACAGTGGGTAGCCAGGTGTGATAAATGAATTATGTTTTGTAGCTTTTGGCACATGAGAATAAATACCATGATCCAACCAATTAATTGCTATAGTCAGATATTTGCCGGCATCTGCCCTACTAGGGTTGTCCACATCTACCGTAAGAACATACGAAAGACGGATGAACAGACTCAGGATCAGAATCATCACTAAGAAGAAAATTGTTTTTTTGCGTGATTGCATTCAGTACCTCTGATAAGATTACAGTGAGACGGATAAGACTTTTTTTTAGAACATAAGCAGCTTCGCTGTAATTATTGTAGGATTCAAATTCCTTAACAATAACAATGAAATAGAGGCGAATCCTGTTGTTAATTTCTAATCTGCGATTTACTCATGTACAAAAAATTAAATTCTGATCTGTCCGTTACCCCGTACCACAAATTTGGTTGAAGTAAGTTCTTCCAAGCCCATTGGACCAAATGCATGCAGTTTTGATGTGCTGATACCGATCTCTGCCCCCAATCCTAACTCTCCGCCGTCGTTGAAGCGAGTAGATGCGTTGACCGCCACCATTGAAGATGAGACTGTTCTAATGAATCTGTCTGCTCTATCCATATCGGTTGTGATTATTATATCAGTGTGGTCAGAACCATATGCGGCAATATGATCCATAGCCTCGGTCATGCTTTTGACTATCTTCACAGCAAGTATAAGATCAAGATACTCAGCA
>JADGBP010000005.1:2154-9490 GCA_015231395.1 Desulfamplus sp.
CCAGTCGCTTTCCTGTGCGGGAACTATATCTGCAAGAATGGCACAAGTAGCTTCACAACCTCTGAGTTCAACACCTGCGTCCGCAAATTTTTCGGCTACTGCCGGCAGAAAGGCATGGGCAATATCTTCATGAACAAGCAAAGTCTCAAGAGCATTGCACACCCCAGGACGCTGTGCCTTGGAGTTAAGGCATATATTTGTTGCAAGTGATATGTCGGCTGTCTTGTCGATATATGCGTGACATACACCTTTGTAGTGTTTTAGAACAGGAATGGTTGAATTTTGTACCACAAACCTGATTAAAGCTTCGCCACCTCTTGGAATTACCAGATCAATATACTCTTCCTGTTTTAAGAGATGTGTTACAGCTTCCCTGTCCTGAAGAGGAATTACCTGAACAGCATCTTTTTCAAGACCGGTCTCTGTAAGTGCCTCCTGAATTATTTCAGACAGCACCATGTTTGAGTTAAATGCTTCTGAGCCTCCGCGTAAAATTGCACAGTTGCCAGCTTTGAGACATAATGCTGCTGCGTCAACAGTTACATTGGGACGTGATTCATAAATCATAGCAATAACCCCAAGCGGAATCCTCATCTTAGAAACTTCCAGACCATTGGGACGTCTCCACTCTTTTGTTATTTGACCTACAGGATCAGGCAGAACGGCAACCTCCTTTAGTCCTTTAACCATTGACTGTATAGTCGCATCGCTGATCCTTAATCTGTCTATCATGGCTGCAGAAAGACCTTTTGTCATGGCAGCTTCAATATCTCTTGAATTTTCTTTCTTGATCTTTTCCTGATATGCAACAAGTTTGTCTGCAATTGCGTGGAGCATAAGATTTTTTTGTTCCGTGGATGCCACAGCCATTTTTCTTGATGCAGTTTTTGCACGGACAGCAATCTTTTTTATGATGGATTCCATTTCAATAGCAGATTCTTTGATGGTAAGTTTCATTTCAACAGTAGGTTCCATTTTAATAAGTCTCCTGACATATCATATCGTCTTTTTTGACATTTTTGCATATCATATTTTTTGATATCCTGACATATCATCTTTTTCTGACATCCTGAGATATTTTCATGTAATGGCAAGATTATCACGATGAATAACATCGTCAAAGGGTTTTGAACCGAGTACCTGACCTATTTTATCACTTTTAAGTCCCATTATTTTACGGATATCTGATGATGAATAATTTACAAAGCCCCTGCCAATTACTGTCCCCTTGGCAGAGCATATATCAACAGATGCACCCATGCCAAAATCATCAATCACATTGGTAATGCCAATGGGCAGAAGGCTTTTTCCCTTTTTGACGAGAGCATCTTCCGCACCCTTATCTACCATGATGCTTCCCTCGGATTTAAGATTAAAGGCAATCCAGCATTTCCGGCTGTTAAGGCGTTTCTTCCCTGGAACAAAAAAGGTACCCTTTTCTTTTCCTGACACAATATCTGTTATGATATCGGGGTTTAGTCCGCCTGCGACAATCATGGGAATGCCGGCTTTTGATAGTTTCTTTGCCGCCCTGACCTTGCTTAGCATTCCACCAGTTCCAAGATTGCCGGGAATGCCGCCGGCCGCATCTTCCATTTCAGATGTGATGGAGTGGACGCTTGACAGCAGAACCGCGTCAGGATGAATTCTTGGATCTTTGTCATAAAGCCCGTCAATATCAGTCAGATTTATCAGAATATCTGCATCCATCAAAAGAGTTATCATGGCTGCAAGATTATCATTGTCCCCTAACTTGATCTCTTCAAACACAACAGTATCGTTTTCATTAATTATGGGAATAATATTCCATGCTAAAAGTTGGTTAAGGGTATTTCGTGCGTTCAGATATCGCTTTCTGTGACTTAAATCATCTTTAGTCAGCAGAAGCTGAGCTACTTTGTTACCAGATCGTGAAAATGCATTTTCCCATGCAAGGATAAGCCCTGCTTGACCTACGGCGGCCGCTGCCTGTCTGGCGGGAATGCCATCAGGTCGTCTCTCAAGTCCTATTTTTTTAACGCCAGATGCAATTGCACCAGAAGAGATTATTATCACCTGTGTGCCGTTCTGTCGTAAGAGGTCAATCTGATGGCTGGTCTCATTTATCACATCAGTGTTTAGGCCATGATTACGGGTAAGAACGCCACTTCCTATTTTGACCACAACTCTTTTAGCATGTTTGAATATGGATGCTCTGTCATTGCCGGTGGTCGGAACTGAATCTCTATTGTCACTGCTATTATGATTCATCTGGAAGGTTTGATCAATGTAGTTATTGTTATGCATCTGGGCGGTTTTATTTGTGTCGTCATTCATGGAAAACACTCTGTCAGACTTATTAAACATTTATGCAAAACAAAAAATTTATATATTGATTTTATTAAGATAAAAATTGAGTTTTGCAAGAAATCTATTGTTGATTTAGACGTTTTGAATATTTTTAGGGATGTTTATTTTTTGTGCAAGAAAGGTAATCAACTCCTTGGTGCCTTTACCAGTTACCGCTGAAATTGTAAAAATCTGAGGTAAGGATTTCAGAATTGCAGGAGAGACAGATGGAGATTCATATGTTTTTTTCAAAGCAGCTTTAAATGCCGTGATTTTTGGCTCTGTATCTGTCAGGTCAATTTTATTGAGAACAATTAGCTGATCTTTTTGTGCAAGAGTGTCGCTGTAAAGAGACAATTCGCGATTAATCAGGTTGAATGCATCAAGAGGGGACTCAAGATTGATCTGTGAAATGTCAATGAGGTGTATTAATATGCCTGTACGTTCCACATGTTTTAAAAAGCGAGTACCAAGACCTGTTCCGTCATGTGCACCTTCAATCAGTCCGGGAATGTCTGCAACTGCAAACGGTTCACCGAATTCAGGCTCTACCATGCCAAGGGATGGATTCAATGTGGTAAAAGGATAATCTGCAATTTTGGGGCGGGCTGATGATATTCTGCTTATAAGCGTTGATTTTCCGGCATTGGGAATACCTACAATACCTACATCTGCAAGGAGTTTGAGTTCAATTTTAAGACGAAGCTCAACTCCTTCTATCCCAGGTTGGGCATGTCGGGGGGCTCTGTTGGTGGCTGTTGCAAAACGTTTGTTTCCCCGTCCCCCCATTCCTCCCTGTGCTACAACATATTCCTGTCCAAGTACAGTCATGTCTGCAATAAGGGTACCGGCATCTGCATCAGTTATAATGGTACCGGGAGGTACCTCAATAATCTGGTCTGCACCATTTTTGCCATGTCTCTGTCTGCCTGCTCCCGGTGTTCCATTGGGGGCTGTAATGATTTTTTGACGGCGAAGGTCAACAAGCGTCCGTTTGCCTTGGTCTGCACGGAAGATTACACTGCCACCGTCGCCTCCATCTCCTCCGTCAGGTCCGCCCCGTTCTATATACCGTTCCCTTCGGAAACTGACGCAACCCGCACCGCCGTTGCCGGACCTGACAGTAATAATAGCTTCATCTATGAATTTCACGCGGCATAAACGCTCACTCTCTTTTTGTCACGGCCTTTTCTCTCGTAAGAGACAACGCCGTTAATCAATGAAAAGAGAGTATAATCTTTACCCATACCCACATTGGTACCGGGATGAATTTTTGTTCCAAGCTGTCTTACCAGGATATTTCCGGCAACAACACTCTGTCCGCCAAAAATCTTTACGCCACGTCGCTGACCATTTGAATCCCGGCCGTTCTTGGTGCTTCCACCTGCTTTTTTATGTGCCATATCTTCTTGATTCTCCTTTTGCTATGTTCTTAAAGCTGTATTATAGCTTACTTGAATTAAATTATGTTTTAATTCAATTGATTTTTATTGTATCAATTTTCACTGCTGTAAAGAGTTGTCTGTGTCCTCTCATTTTACGATAGCCCTTACGGCGTTTGTATTTAAAGACAATGACCTTTTTACCTTTTGCCTGCTCAATAATATTGCCGCTGACAACAGCATTTTCAATAATAGGTTCGCCCAAGGTTATTTTTTCGCCATCGGAATAGAGAAGAACATCATTAAACTGAATAGTGGAGCCTTCCTCACCCTCAAGTTTCTCAAATTTTAGGGTTTGTCCCTCTTCAACTTTGTACTGTTTTCCGCCGGTTTTGATTACTGCATACATGATATATCTCCTTATTTCATTATATTAAAATGGACTATAAAAAAATTCTGGATACTATGATGAAAATAGTGTTTTGTCAAGGTAAAGATTGACGCTCTATTTCAGGCGTTTTGCTAAAAGATAATGATTTAAATGGTTGCAAAAAAATGATAATAGCGTAAATTGACGTTGCCAATCAGTATCAATTTAACCTTCTAATTATAAAAAGATTCTGGAGACAATCATGAAATATGCAATTTACTCCCAACATCCTGATATTAATCCGGAAATGTGGGTAGATATAGACAAGATCATTGCAAAATGGAGACATATTCCCGGCTCTGTCATTACTGTGCTCAGAGAGTGCCAGGATATTGTACGTTATCTTCCGTCAGAACTTATAGTGCATATTAGCAAAGGTATGCAGATACCTGTCAGTCAGGTTTTTGGAGTGGCAACTTTTTACTCTTTTTTTTCACTGACTCCCAAGGGCAGACATAATGTTAAGGTTTGTACCGGAACTGCCTGTTATGTCAAAGGGATCAAGGAGACTATTAACCGGATATATGGGAAATATCATCTCAAAGAGGGCGGGACAACTGAAGATAGAAGGTTCTCGCTTGAAGGAGTGCGTTGCCTTGGTGCCTGTGGGCTTGCACCGGTAATGGTTGTTAATAAAGATATTTATGGAGCTGTTTCAGCGGAGAAGGTGGTTCAGATTCTTGAAAAATATGAATAAACAGTCATGGTCGAAATCTGACCACTCCGAACCATGAAAAGCAAATATTTTTTCACGGTAACCATGAAAAACAAATGTGTTTTCACGGTACGACAGATCAGAGTATAAAAAATAGATTATAAATATAAGGAATAAATCATAATGAATCAAACCAGAATTCAACTGATGCTCTGTGGTGGTACAGGATGCCATTCTACTGGCTGTGAAAAGGTCAGGATTGCTCTGTTGCAGGAGATTGAAAAACAGGGACTTGCCGGCGAAGTTGAAATTACAATTACAGGATGTAATGGTTTTTGTGCCGTGGGACCTGTTATGGTAGTTCTGCCTGAGGGCATTTTTTACCAGAAAATTCAACCTGAAGATGCGGCCGAACTTGTGGAGTCTCATTTTTTAAGAGGCACTCTTGTTCAAAGGCTGCTTTATAAAAATCCAGCCAACAAAAAAATTATTCCTAAAATGGATGATATCCCATTTTTTTCAAGTCAGGTCTTTAGGGCAATGAGAAACAAGGGGTTGATAGATCCGGAAGTTATTGACGAATATATTGCGAGAGACGGTTATTTTGGGGCAGCAAAAGCTCTGACCGAGATGAGTCCTGATGATATTATCAATGAAATGATGACATCAGGATTGAGGGGTAGGGGAGGGGCAGGGTTTCCTGCCGGCATGAAGTGGAAATTTGCCAAAGAGGCCAAAGGAGATGTGAAGTATGTTCTTTGTAACGCGGATGAGGGAGACCCCGGGGCATTTATGGACAGAAGCATTTTGGAATCTGACCCGCATTCTGTTCTTGAGGGAATGATCATTGCGGCAAAGGCAATAAATTCCCATAAAGGATATATCTACTGCCGCAGCGAATATCCGCTTGCTGTAAAACGACTCGGTATTGCGATTGATCAGGCTAAAGATTACGGTCTTCTTGGTGAAGATATTTTAGGGTCAGGGTTTGATTTTGACGTGGAAGTCTATCAAGGTGCAGGGGCGTTTGTCTGTGGAGAAGAGACCGCCTTGATGCGGTCAATCGAAGGCAAAAGGGGAATGCCTATCCCGAGACCACCATTTCCGGCTCAAAAAGGACTATGGGGAAAACCTACAATTCTCAACAATGTAGAGACTCTTGCCAATGTTGCCCAGATTATTCTTAATGGAGGCAAATGGTATGCAAGTATTGGCACTGCAACCAGCAAGGGCACCAAAGTGTTCGCCTTGTCCGGTGATGTATGTAATATCGGACTTGTAGAAGTTCCAATGGGAACTACGCTGAAAACATTGGTCTATGACATTGGGGGCGGGATTCCGGACAAAAGAAAATTCAAGGCTGTTCAGTTAGGTGGGCCATCCGGAGGCTGTGTGCCTGAACGTTATCTGGATACTCCCATTGACTATGAGGAGATCTCCAAGGTTGGTGCCATCATGGGATCTGGTGGAGCTATTGTGATGGATAACACCACATGCATGGTGGATATGGCTCGTTATTTCATGGATTTTATTCAAGATGAATCGTGTGGAAAATGTACCCCGTGTCGAGAGGGAACAAAACACATTCTGACGTTGCTGGAAAACATGTGTAAGGGAAAAGGCAAGCCCGGTGATATTGAACAGCTTCTTGAGCTGTCCGATGTTGTAAAAAAGAGCTCTCTGTGCGGACTCGGACAAACAGCTCCCAATCCAGTGCTATCAACCCTTAAGTATTTCAGGGACGAATACGAAGCTCATATTTTTGATAAAACCTGTCCCGCAAAGATCTGTCCTGATCTTGTAAAATTTCAGGTAGAGTCCGATAAATGCAAGATGTGTGGTCTCTGCTTCAAGAGTTGCCCGGCTGATGCCATTACATGGAAGAAGAAAGAGGTGGCTGTTATTGATAAAACCAAGTGTATTAAGTGCATGTCTTGTTACGATAAGTGTAAATTTGATGCAATCTTGTAAGATTTTTTTTCTCGTTTTTGTTCTTGATTTACTCATTAAAAAATGAGCATTAAAAAAATCCAAGACTATGGAAAACCCTGGGATTTTGAATGTCCATTTTATTCAATTGTGTCAGGAGTCAGTTTAATCTTTGCAAGAGGAGTAAATGTTATTGGATCGTAATTGGCTGATTTTGCCCAAACACGCATGAAATTACAAATCGGTCTTTCAGAACAATTACTGCATTTTTTATTTTTACGACTGCTATTATTACCATGAGAACGATAAAAATATAGGGGTTTAGGTAACCTCTGACAAGGATACTTTTCGGCAATTTGCATGAACAAATCACCATCTTCGCAAGCACTAATCAACTTATCGTTATAGCCTTCAATTGAGTCCATCACAGCTTTACGATACATCCCTAAGTGCCGCCATCCATGTTGATACAATTTGGTTTGATCAAAATTTTTACTTGCAGAATAAAGTTGATGCTCCCCATTTTCTCCTATTTGGGACATGTCGGAGTAAATAAGCATGGTGTCTGGAGCTTTATCAAAAGCTATTAACATCTCCTCTATCGCCCATCGT
>JADGBP010000005.1:9588-19155 GCA_015231395.1 Desulfamplus sp.
TTATGTTCAACAAATTTTCAGCCAAGATGCAGGGTCAGAAATTTTGCTGCAAGATGCCTGATTTGCAAAGGCATTGTGTTGATATCATCAAATGGACGGACACCTCTTCTGTCTGCTTCTGCAATTTCGTCAAATTCGGGGAGGCACCCGATAATTTCAAAATCAGAGAGAGAGTCTATGATCCTTTTTTCGTCTTCGCTGTTTCTGACACGATTTCCCAGTACCACTATCCGTTTTATTCCGATATCCTGTCCAAGTTGCCTTATCTTCTCAGCAGCCACCCGACTTCTCTGACCAGGATTTACCACAGCCACAAGAGCATCTACTGATCTTGAGGTCGCTCGACCGAGGTGCTCAATACCAGCTTCCATATCCATAATGACAATATCTTTTATATTGAGCACCAGATGATTCATGAGGGCTTTTAATATTGTGCTTTCAGGGCAGATGCAACCGGAACCGCCTTTTTTCACAGTACCCATGACCAAGAGTTTTACCCCATCCCGTTCCAGAGAAAAGCGTTCAGGTATGTCATCAACCTTAGGGTTAAGAGTGAAAAAGCCACCCATAGTACCTGGAGTTGCACCGGTTCTCTCTGCGATCAAGTCTGACAGCTCAGAAATTGGGGTTATTGGTATATTTTCCGGAATGCCAAGTGCTGAAGCTAAGTTAGCCACCGGATCCGCATCAATAGCAATGACTCTATTGTTTGGATCAATATGTGCAATACATCTTGCCAGAAGTGAAGTTATGGTGGTTTTTCCCACTCCGCCTTTGCCGCCTATTGCGAGTTTTATACCCATGATATATTCATCCTTTACTTAAAGCTCATTTTTAATGATGCTCTTTTCATCCATCAAAAAAACCTTATAGCCGTTCTCTTGTGCCTTATTTATGAGGTCATCTCTGATAATAGCCTGGATCTCATATTTTTTTCGCATTAAATCCTTGGGCATAATCAAAAAACACTGTTGAGCCTCTTCCCTGGTTTCAAAGGCCGGAATAAAAGGCTTCTCAATGGCTTGAGATGCAAATCCCATAAGCTCCTCGGAAGATGTCTCAGGATCTTGAACTACCACATAAACCCACTCTTTTTTTATATCTGAATCTATATTCATAAGAATGGTGCAGGAAACCGCTATCCCTTCAGGGTAGCGGAGGAATGCACCCCTCCTTTTAGTTTGTTGTTAAAGAAAAGTTTTGCATGGGAAGAATCTCTCCATGCAAAACTGTTTTTACTCAAATTAATGAGTATCAGCCTTACGGCTGTAATGTTTGCCTCGACAAAGTTATAATGGCTTTTTACGCTCGACACACTGGCTTTAGACCTTTACACCTGTTTAATGCCGGACAACAGAGCAACAGACTGGCACGCATCTATTGGTGTTATGACCAAAATAACGTAGTTCTCAAAGAACTTAGTCTGGTCAACAAGGCTTGCAGGCTTTAGTAGCTTACAAGCCCCTACCCTCAGGGTAGGGGTCGTTGACTATTATCTCTTGCTTGCTTTTTTATAGACTAAATTTTTGTCTCTTTTGCCAACAGCAATAACGAGTATGAAAAGTTCGTTATCAATAACTTCATAAACAAGTCTATATCCACTTGTTCGGAGTTTAATCTTGTAGTGATTATCAAAGCCAGAAAGTTTTGAAGAAGTGACATGTGGTGCTTCTAAACGCTTTGATAGTTTTTTCTTTAATTGCATTTGTATTGAGTTGTCTAATTGCTTCCACTCCTTCAGTGCTGTAGGCAGAAACTTAAGTTTATAACTCATCAAGGCTCACTTCTACCGCGGAGTTTTTTTCATGTTGACGCTTTTTAATGATTAGTCCAAGTTGATAATCTTCCAATTTTTCAAGCATTATCTCGTAGGTTTCAGCAGGAATCAAGTATGCTGTTGGTTTGTTGTGGTTGAGTATTGCTATAGGCTCACCCTCTGATTTTTCTATAAGGTAAGAAGGATTTTTTTTTAATTCCGAGATGCTTGCTGAACATCTTGCTAAAACAGATTCCATTTAATTACCCTCACTTTAAAGATTGTTTTTATGGTCTTATTATAGGTCTTAAATGTGGTCGTTGCAAGGGTAATTATATCATTACAAAATCAAACCAAAAACCCCTCCCTTGCAAGATAAGAGAGGGGTTTTTTTATAATCTAAACCAAACTAAGCCAAGCGAAGCTAAACCAAGTCAAGTTAAGCTACTGTACTTATTATCCATGTGGTTTATTATCCATGTGGATAATACCACCTTCGCAGGTGAGTTTTTAATGCCTTAGCAGCATAGCAGCAGGCGTTTTTTACAGATCAAGCCATGAATCTGAATAAAGGGTATTGCCAAGGATTACATTTACAGTCTTGGAATAGTCCTGAAGTTCTTTGGAAAGGCTTGTAATATCTGGCTGATTGCCATCCATTATACCATAGATGAGATCTACGATATCCTGACGTTTGCCCTTGGCAATTGCCGTAAGTTGTACATCAAGAGGATCCGCAATGACCGATTCCATGCCATATTTTTGGAGCATAACCATGTATGTCTGGTTAAGAATATGCCTTAGATGAGTTGGAGGACCATTGGAAATGTTGGAAAGACCGCAGGTGCTTTTTACACCAGGGGCAATATCTTGAAGCATTCCCTGAAAGTTCATAAGACTTATTGCCTGAGGCTGCTGAATATTAACAGGTGTAACAATACCATCTACCCATATACGCTCATTGGCAATACCTGCCTCGTTGGCAAAGTAAATAAGCTCAACAGCAAGGGCTGCTCTTTCGTTTTCGTCTCTTGGCAGTCCGTCAGGACCCCACATGAGTGCAACAAAATCTGCATCGTATTTTGCCGCCATGGGAACCATAGCTTCATATCTTTCAGGTCTTGCCATGATTGAGTTGATGATATGGGGTTTGCTGGCGGGTTTAGCGACTTTTAAGCCAGCTTCAATAGCGTCTATATTGGATGTGTCCAGCAGAAGGGGCATTCCGGGCACAGCCTCCTGAACAACCTGAACAACCCATGGCATCAACTCTGTACCAAATTTTTTTGCAGGTCCAAGGTTGATGTCAATATAATCCATTCCTTTTTCTTTCTGCATTACGACTTCTTTCTGAATAGATTCGGGATTACGTTTTGCAGGATCAGACTCCTTGAACTGCTTTCCAATAACATTGGAAATGACATTCAGGCTTTCTCCGAAAAGTATCATAATTTCTTCCTTTTTGTTTAAACGTTTGCAAATATAACAAGACTAAAGATCCAAACCGGCATGGTTATGCATCGATCACCCCATGCTATAAAAATGTAATGCATTTTCACGATAAAGTGCAGAATAGCCCCGTCTTATTTTGTTTTCAAGAATGCTGGCAAATGGGCAGCTTCTCTTGGGCCTACCGTGATTGTCCAGCCAGGAAGTTCCTCTTCCACATCACCGGCAATAGCTGCAGCATACCCAGGAATAATCAGCTCTTTGTGTTTGACCTTGTCCATAATGCCAGATTTTTTAACAAACGCACCAACATCATCGCCGCCAAATTTACCAGCAGCCCAGGCAGTAAGAACAGAAAGACCCTCAGAATCTTTAATAAGCAGCCAGCAGGGGACTTTGCTTGCCTCAATTTCACCAGATACAATAAAGTAGGTGAGGGCAAAGTTTGTGGTTACAGCTACTGGAGAGTTTTCATTTGGGTTACCAATTGGATAGATACCTTCGATAACTGTCATTGGTCTCTGCGGATCTGTAAAGATATTAAGTCTCTCAAGAAGCAGCGGGAAGATTGATTCAGGTCTGAAATCAGATAGAACAACGATTCCGCCGTACTTAGCTACAAACATGGCGGCAATCATAGTTTCCATGTCAAGATTGGATGCCATTTCGCATGGGAATGTGATTGTTGGGAATCCAAGTGCCTTATTTCCAGCTTTGAGAGC
This sequence comes from Desulfamplus sp., assembly GCA_015231395.1. GTDB lineage: Bacteria > Desulfobacterota > Desulfobacteria > Desulfobacterales > Desulfobacteraceae > Desulfamplus. The sequence goes on from JADGBP010000005.1 coordinate 13,516, forward strand.
AGCACGACGAATTGCAACTTGATCCTCAAGAGCTTTTTTAATCTCTCTTGCACCAGAATCAATAACTATATCTTTAATTCCCATTCCAGCAAGTTTTTCTGTCAAAGGAATAAGAGCAGCTACAGAATCTGCTTTTACTGCAATTGGCAAATCGTTTTCTTTTGCAAGTGCACCCATTGCATCAATATTTGAAGCATTTGCACCGCAAATAAGAGGTCTTTTAAAACCAGCAGCTTCAACACCAGCTTTCATAACGTCAACATTTTCTGTCATTAGAACAAGATTAAATTCTGACTCTGATGCAATTTTTTTAGCAGTTGCAGCAAAAGCAGCGGCACCTTTACCACTATCTTTTACAACAATAAGTTCTGGTCTTAAATTTAAGCCAACACGCTCATACTGGAATGCATTGAAAACTTTCAGTTTGGCGTCAAGGGCTGCTGCATCTATATCTGAAGAGATTGTTGCAGCAAGAAGTGTAGGGTTAAAAAAAGTTTTTTCATGTCTGTAAAGTACAGTCTCACCACCCGTTATTGTTTGACGCACACCTTTTCCGAGTTTAACAGGGCGAATGGGGGGTGCTGACGCCTCGGCCAGTTTTTCTCTTGCTTCATCGGAAACATAGGGGCAACTGTCCAGTTCAGCCTTTCCAGATGCCAGGTTCATGGCAAAAGCAAGGCAGGTGGGAACACCGCACTCCTTGCAGTTGGTCTTGGGAAGGAGTTTGAATATCTGTATTCCGGTTAATGCCATTGTTCTCTCCTATTTAAATATATGAAAAATTTATATCCCGGTTGCGGTTGTCCTCTTAGAGTAGTTCACACAACCGGGTTATTTTTTAAGTATTTATGGGATCCTTTTTCAACTATCCAATTATGGGATCCATGCTGAGTGCTGGATGTCCTTTTTCCTGAAGGAAAGGCATGATCTCCTCTTCAGTGATGCCAACAGTTTCATCGGCAATCTTGTCATAAAGATCAGGCACACCCATCTCAGCCCCTCTTTTCATTATACGGTCTTTTAGCTCTTCTTTAAGCATCTTTGGCATCCAGACCATTCTCAGAAGTCCGCCATCACCAAGGATAAATTTGCCCTGGGTAATGTTATGTTTGGAGTGTCCAACAAATCCTGGAGAAGATGCTCCGCCGCCCATAACTCCGGCAAGGGTTGTGAACTTCATGCCGCATGGGGTATCACCGGCATAGTCACGACCAACAGTCATAACACCGTTGCATGAAGGCAGCATGGCTGCAATACATTCACAGCATCCGCATGTTGTCATTGGATCATGTACCATTGAGTAAAAGTTGTAATGGGTAACTGTTCCTCTGGAGGCTTTCTGTACAAACTCATTGACACCTTTCCACTGACCGAGTTTTGGGTCAATACACTCGCCCTTTTCAATTGGCTGGTTCGGGCCTGTTGGATTGATCTCAAATGATGCACGGCAGTCCATCCAGTTGTAGGCACCGCAAAGTCCGGTTCTTTCCGGGCTGACAGAGCATACATGGCTGGGTGCAAATGACTGGCAGAGTGTGCAGGAGTAGTAAGTTTCAACATCTTCATCTTTCATCTTATCAACGCGAGCGTCACGGGTCTGATATTCCGCTCTTGCTCTGGTTGTTATCTTATCAACATCATCTTTTTTGGTGTAGAGAGTAACCTGTACCTTATCCACAATTTTCTTGAAATCTTGATGGAATTTGGCATGAAGAACAACGCCGATATCTTTAAGAGTAAAGCCTTTGTCAATAGCGGACTTGCTGATACGAACCCATGATATATCGCGTTGTCCGATGTGCATTACACCCTGGATATAGTTAATGAGATGATGGATCTGACGCTCCATGATTGGCTCAAAATCTTCCTGGAATTCACGACCAGCAATCTGGACATAAATTCCAAGCGGGAAGGTTTCACCTTCTTTGAGATCGCCCAAATCCGGACCATCAACTATTACCTTTCCATCTTCAATCTCGTTCATCTGGGCCATTTTTACAAGCTCGGTGCATTGAGTCTTTCCACCGCCGCACTGTGCAAAAAGGTCAGCACCTCTTACACGCTCACCTTCAAAAGCAGGGCCAAAAGCACATGGGATATTAATTTCTGTTACATTAACCTTTAGTCCTCTGATCTCAATTGATCTCTGGCACATCTCATCATGTTTAACATTGGTTACAACATGCTCATAGGTACAGATACCAGTCGGGAGAATTTCAGGAATATCAGTATCAGCAATTGTTGGGAATCCCCAGTTTACGCAACCAGCTGCAGCAACACCCCACTCTGTTCCAATATCACCAAGAGCGTTTACAAAAGCAAAAATTCTATCTTTGTTATACTTCAGAATTGTTCTGTAATCTCCGGGCTGTACGCCACCAAAAGCCATAGCTGCCCTGTTGGCAAATCCAAGAGCAAATACTGCTGATGAGATATCTGGCCCAAAAGGTACAATACGTGTATTCCATCCAATTTGAACGCCAGCTTCAATAAGCTGCTCAATTACTGTCTGACCGTTATGGTTGGCAGCACAGAAGATGTAAAGATTCTTCTTCTGGTAATCTTCAACAATCATTTTTGCAATTTCAGGTGTTGGCGCGGCACCTACAATGGCTGCAAAGCCTGGGGCAGAACCGTCAACAAACTCAACACCCCTTTTTCTCAAAATGATGTCATCAGCAGGGCCTGTCCAAATTTTACCTGCTTCAAGATCCGGATCTTCATGCGGATAGTAAAAATCTGGATGAGTTACGGATCTGAGAGCTTCCTTGATCTCATAAGCTATTATACCAGCCATACCGGCATCAAGAAGAGGCCCAAGATATGGAAGATGATTTTTGCTCTTGACATGCGGAGGCAGAAGACCCCTGGCAAACTCAAGGGGTTTCTTGAGATTCTCAAGATTGGTAACTTTAAGACCTGTAAGAGAGTATATGACAGGAAGATAATATCCTGTATTCGGAAATTCAACTTTTGTATCTGCATTATAGGTTTGAAGGGCTTTTCTATAAAGTCCCTCTACTTCTGAAACAACTTTATATCCACCCTGAATAGCTGCAAATGCTATTAATTTAGACATACTTCCTCCTTCGTTGAGGATTTATCATTTTTTATAAAAAATTTGGCAAGAAACAGAAGAGATCAATTTTATTGATCTCCCTGTAATGAATCATCTTTACCGTGAAAACACATTTGCTTTTCATGGTCGGGGGTGGTCGGATTTCCATCCGACCATGACCGTTTACCATAAAAATACTTTCTGATTTTCATGGTCAGGAGTGACCGGAATCCGGTCATGACCGTTTATTTTAAGGATCAAGCCTCAAGTTTCTGGCGGTCAGCCATATCCATGAGAACTCTCTCCCTTGCCTTGTCTATACCCAGCTCTTTACGTTTTTTATCAATGTGGGCTATCATTTTATGGGCATGCTCAATTGGATCAGCAGTTACATCCCATTTCCCGCCATACATTTTTTCCATCTCTTCAAAAAGATATTTCTGGAATACAGGCGCACCAGACATTGGGAGATTACCACCAAATACTGTATAAACGCCAGATGTTACAAAATAATGACCAATGGCAATAGCTTTTTCGCTCATCCACTCAGGAGCACTTCCAGCAGCAGGCAGATCACAAAGATCATTACCAAGACCACCGGCTTTAACGACTTCTGTAGCTGCAAGAAGAATACGGCTGTTATCAACGCAAGAACCAAGATGAAGAACTGGTGGAATACCAACGGTTTCACATATTTCAGCAAGACCTGGGCCGCAGTAAACAGCAGCAGATTCAGGAGTCAGAAGACCGTGAATAGCAGCAGTAATAGCACTGCATCCTGTTGAGAGAACAATTACATCGTTTTTGATAAGCTCTTTAATGATAGTTATATGGTGTTCATTGTGTTTTGTTCTGGCATTATTACATCCAACAACACCAGCAATACCTCTAATACGACCATTAATAATGTTATCATTTAAAGTGTAATATGTGCCACGGAATGTTCCACCAAGATGGTATTTAATAGATTCAACGCTAAACCCTGCAATTTGTGGGGATTTATAAGGCGGAATCATAACATCTGCTTTACGATTTTTAAAGTTTTCAATAGCCATCTTTACAATGCGTGTTGCATCTTCAAGTGCATAATGTTCGTCAAACTCAATATGCACAACATTTTCCTGCTCCATTTTTGCCATAGGATGGGTGGTGATAAGTTTTGTATGGAAGCATTTAGCAACATTTGCAAGATTTTGGAATACGCATTGAACATCAACAACCATTGCATCGCAAGCACCAGTGATAATGGCAAGCTCCTGCTGGAGAAAGTTACCTGCTGGTGGAACGCCATGACGTTGAAGAACTTCGTTTGCAGTGCAGCAGATACCACCCAACTGAATGCCAGCAGCACCATTTTGTTTCGCATAATCAATCATCTCTGGAGATTGGCAAACTGCAACTATCATTTCAGAGAGAACGGGTTCATGTCCATGAACGATAATATTGACATGATCTTTTTTCATTATACCAAGGTTGGCTTCGGATTGAAGCGGAGATGGGGTACCAAATAGAATATCTTGAAGATCAGTTGCAAGCATTGCACCGCCCCAACCATCTGCTAAAGATGCTCTGGAGCATTGTTTAACTATATTTTTATAGTCTTGATCAACACCCATGTGGGTACGATGCATTATATCAACAATCTCTCTGTCAATATTTCTTGGTTTTACACCATATTTTTCCCACTTTTCGTAAAGAGGCTTTGGAGCACGTTTCAGATACAGAAGTTCGCCTTCCATTTTACCCCATTCGTTAAGTGCTTTTTCAGCAACTTCAACTGCAATCTCATCAATATCTCTGTCAAGAGTTTTACCATCAACTTCAACTGTTGTAGCAACACCAAGATGGGGTGCAACAGCAATTAGCTTTTCAGTATCCTTGATTTTGTAAGCATTGGTTTGCTTTTTTGCAGCAGCCATGAATACTTCCGCAACAGATCTTCCGTGATCTGAATGGGCAGCACATCCTGCAGCCACCATTCTTGCAAAGTTACGAGCAGCAATTGTATTTGCAGTTGCTCCGCAAAGACCTTTACGGGTATCTTCGCCTTCAATTCCGCCTTTTGGAAGGGGCAATCTGCATGGACCCATTGCACAATTTTTGCAACAGATGCCTTGAAGTCCGATATTACACGGCTTCATGTTCACAGCTCTGTCAAATATAGTTTCAATACCAAGCTTATGAGACCTTGCAATCATCTCCTGAGTTGATATATCAATTGAAGATTCAATGGGGTCAGCAAGCTTTAACCCCTTCTCTACTTTCTCTTTTTCTTCTGCCATTAGAGGTTCCTCCTCCTGTTATGGAAATGATTATCACAAAAAAGTGATAATCACTAATTATGTTAGGCATTGTATTTATGTTTTATATGCATGTTTTTTTTAATGTGTTAAGCATAAAATATTAAAAAATGTTATGCAAATATATGGTATTTTAAATTTGTCCTATAGGATATTCATTCTGTAATTTCATCATCTCCGATAGATGTCAACCTTGCCAAACAGGTTAACATTCTTCTTGAGAATCTTGGTGTTCCACTGACTAAAGTCATAGTGGATCCTACTACGGGTGGTTTAGGATAT
>JADGBP010000060.1:0-3714 GCA_015231395.1 Desulfamplus sp.
TGCAAAGAAAGAACTTGAGTATATGGTGGTTCATCTTGAAAAAGCCAAAACAGAAGCTGAATCTGCAAGAGTAGAAGCTGAATCTGCAAGAGTAGAAGCTGAATCTGCAAGAGCAGAAGCTGAATCTGCAAGAATAGAAGCTGAATCTGCAAGAATAGAGGCTGAATCTGCAAGAACAGAAGCTGAAGCTGCAAGAATAGAAGCTGAATCTGCAAGAATAGCGGCTGAATCTGCAAGAATAGCGGCTGAATCCGCAAAAAGAGAAGCTGAAGCTGCAAATAGAGCCAAATCTCAGTTTCTTGCCAACATGAGTCATGAAATACGTACCCCCATGAATGGAGTTCTTGGCATGACAGAACTTCTGATTGAGACCAGCCTCACTTTGGAACAAAAGCGTTTTGCACAAACCATACAGGATTCTGGAAAATCTTTGATGCTTATTATCAATGATATTCTTGATTTTTCAAAAATTGAGGCTGGAAAACTTGAGCTTGAAAAAATACCATTTAATCTTCTGGAGCTTGTGGAAGATGTTACACAGCTTCTTGCATCTCGAAGTAGTGCCAAGGGTGTTGAACTGGTGGTTTCCGCTTCTCCTGAAAGTGATATTTTAATTAAAGGTGATCCGGGTCGTATTCGACAGATTTTGATGAATCTTGTTGGCAATGCTATCAAATTTACATCAAATGGAGAAATAGTCATCAAGATTGTCATAGAAAAGCCAGTACATAAAAAAATAGGAGATAAAAAAACAGAACAAGGGCAGGAACAGATTGAGTCACATGAAAAAGAACAAGAGAAAGACCAAGACCAAGAACAAGGTAAAGAGAAAGAACAAGGTAAAGAGAAAGAACAAGGTAAAAAGAAAGAACAAGAGAAAGACAACATAATACTCCATATCTCGGTCAAGGATTCTGGTATCGGTATCAGTAAAGAAGATTGCCGGAAGCTCTTTAAGCCTTTTTCTCAGGCTGATGGCTCTACAACCCGCAAATATGGTGGTACCGGTCTTGGACTTGCCATTTCCACACAGCTTGTTTCACTTATGCAAGGTAAAATGTTGGTAAAAAGTGAACCTGGACAAGGTTCCGAGTTTTCCTTTACTATTCCGGCTGAACTCTGTCAAAAGATTGAAACCCAGCAGATCCCAGCCGATAAAGCCGACAGAGCTGTTCTTGATGGCAAAAAGATTTTGATTATTGATGATAACAACACCAGCCGTGAAAATTTCAAGAACTTGGTATCTTGCTGGGGCATGCTATGTGATACCGAAAGACATGAAAGCACAGGTATTTACAAACTGCTCCATGCCCAAAGCATGGAAGAGCCTTTTGATATAGTCCTGCTTGATTTTAATGTTAATTCCGGAATGGATTGCTTTCAAACGGTAAAAACAATTAAATCCTATATCACCATGAAAGATCTGCCGATTATCCTCTTGTCCTCAATAGCTGGATACAAGAATATCTCAAAGTATCAAGAGGCAGGAGTATCAGCCTTTCTGACTAAACCTGTCCGGTCAATTGATCTTTACAATGAACTTATACAATGTCTCAGCAAAAAAACAGATCACCATAAAATTGTCAGTGCGGAGAATGAAAAAACAAGCAAAACAACAAGCGGAATAACAGACGGAACAGATAGCAGTGAAAAAGCAGACGGCATTGATAAGATTGAAAAAACAACTTTTCAGGATAATAGGACTAAAAGGCTGGGCAATCGCGGGGAAGGGCAGGGTAATAATCGGATTGAAGGGCAGGGTAATAACCAGATTGAAGGGCAGGGCACTAACAGGACTGAAGAGCAACAGGGCAACAGGACTGAAGAGCAGCGGGGCAACAGGACTGAAGAGCAGCGGGGCAACAGGACTGAAGAGCAGCAGGGCAACAGGACTGAAGGGCGGCGGGAAAACGGGACTCAAGGACGACAGGGCGGCAGCAATGCAACTGGAGGACAAGACAAAAAAGCATTGAATCTTGGGTTAGAGGTGCTTGTTGCAGAAGATTATGAAATTAATCAGATTCTTGTAAGAAATATTCTGGAAAAAATTGGTTGTCGGGTTGATATTGTTGATAATGGTGTAAAAGCAGTGGATGCCTTTATGACAAAAAAATATGACATGATTCTGATGGATTGTCAGATGCCGTTAATGGACGGCTATGAGGCTACGCGGTTAATTCGCGATAAAGAAAATCAAGACGGTATGGACATTAATATTCCCATTATCGCAGTTACTGCCAATGCTTTTAAGGAAGATAGGGAAAAATGTTTTGCCGTGGGTATGAACGATTATTTGAGTAAGCCATTTAGAAAAGAAGAACTTTTACCCTTACTGGATAAATGGATAAAAAAATAGCGGCAAAACATGGCAATATTTAAGAATGCCAAAAATAGATTAAGCTGCTTTTGGAGGATTAAGGAGATTTTCAATGTCTGAAAAAAAAAGAGTGCTAATTGTTGATGATTCTCCACCCAACATAAGAATTATGAATGAAATCCTCAAGGAAAACTATACCGTAATGGTTGCCAAAGACGGGGAAACTGCTCTTTCGATTGTAAATCGTCATATGCCGGATATTATACTTCTTGATGTTATAATGCCCGGTATTGATGGATATCAAGTGTGTCAGCGGTTGAAAAGCAATGATGAGACGTCAGATATTCCTGTTATATTTATCACATCCAAAAACGATATTGAAGATGAACAACGGGGATTTGAGGTGGGGGCGGTGGACTATATTACCAAACCTTTCAGCACCTTGATTGTCAAGGCAAGGGTCAAAACGCATCTGATGATTAAAGAACAGCGGGATTCCCTGCACAAAAGTGAAGAAAGATATCGTGCGATGTACAATCACACACCGGTCATGCTTCATTCAATAGATCTTACTGGAAAAATTGTGAGCGTAAGCGACTACTGGCTTGAGATGATGGGGTATCAGAGAAGCGAAGTTATCGGACGATGTTCTATTGAATTTCTTACTAAGCAATCATCTGTTTATGCCAAAACAATTGTAATTCCTGAATTCTTGCGGGCAGGTTTTGTAAAGGATGTCAATTATCAGTTTGTTAAAAAAAACGGGGAAATCATAGAGACGCTTCTTTCCGCAATCTCGGAAAGAGACAGTGCTGGAAATATCATACGCTCTCTTGCTGTAATCAATGATATTACTGATTTAAAAAAAGGGCAAGAAGAGCTTCAGCAAGCCAAACAAGCGGCAGAAGCTGCAAATCGTAGCAAAAGTGCATTCATTGCTACGATGAGCCATGAGATACGAACTCCGATGAACGGAGTGATTGGCTTGACTGATCTACTTTTGACCACAGAGGTGAATGATATTCAGAGGAATTATCTTGATAATCTTAGATATTCCGCATATTTTCTGCTTGATATTATTAATGATATTCTGGATATATCCAAAATAGAATCAGATAAGATTAAACTTGAAAATATCAGGTTTGATCTGCCGGATATGATTAAAAAAACCGTATATATGATGGCTAACAAAGCAAGTGAAAAGGGAATTTCCCTGTTTGCTGATATTAACTCCAATATACCCAAAATAGTTATAGGAGATCCGGTCAGAATACATCAGATTGTATTGAATCTTATCAGTAATGCGGTAAAATTTACGGAAAAGGGAGAAATTTCAGTTTCTGTTAGCTGTTCAGAACATAAATATGTTAATCGTTCAGACCATCAGTATGAGAACG
>JADGBP010000060.1:3810-9607 GCA_015231395.1 Desulfamplus sp.
CAGAATACATCAGATTGTATTGAATCTTATCAGTAATGCGGTAAAATTTACGGAAAAGGGAGAAATTTCAGTTTCTGTTAGCTGTTCAGAACATAAATATGTTAATCGTTCAGACCATCAGTATGAGAACGGTTCACAACATAAGTATGGGAGCAGTTCAGACCATCAGTATGAGAGCGGTTCAGAACATCAGTATGAGAGCAGTTCAGATCATCAGTATGAGAATAGATCAGATTATAAGGATGAGAATGAAGAGCATGGACAAGAACAAGAAATATTAGAAATAATCATTGTTGTGAAAGACACAGGCATCGGTATCCCTGAAAATAAGCTCAATACCATTTTTGAAAACTTTACACAGGCAGACGATACTATAACCAGAAAATACGGCGGAACCGGACTTGGATTAGCAATTTCCAAAAGATTGGCTGAAATGATGAATGGAAACATCGTGGTACAAAGCATCTTAGGTGAGGGTTCGTCCTTTGCTCTGCATCTGCCGTTACCAGTTGCGGATAAAGATGGTATTTTATATGAAAAAAGGGCTGAACAGTTTGAGGCAGAAGGTTCTTCTGGAAAAATAATATTACCGTCTTGCAACGGAACTGCCCTGATTGTCGAAGATAACTTAATAAATATGCTGGTGATACGCACCTATTTATCCAAAATGGGATTTAATATTATTGAGGCAGCGAACGGAAAAGAAGCTGTTAAAAAATATACAGAAAATGATATTGATCTTATTTTCATGGATATTCACATGCCGATAATGAACGGATTGGAAGCCACCAAAAAAATCCGTGAATACGAAACCGGAAAAAAACGTACTCCAATTATTGCTCTGACCGCAGACGCTTTCAAAGATGACAAGGATTTGTGCATTGCTGAAGGCATGGATTTTCATCTTGCAAAACCTTTCACACCAGAAGAGATTGTCAGAGCTATTCATTTACTTATTCCTGACAAGTTAAAATCAGGGGCTCAAAACAAGTTGAAATCAGAGACTCAAAGTGCCGAGTCAGACACTCAAATTGTCGAGTCAGAGACTCAAAGTGTCGAGTTAGACAATGCAAAATTAATCTCCAAACCTGCTGAATCCCAAAAGGATATGCTCGCTGAGATGGATAACAGTCATTTTCCAGTTTTTGACCGTCGCAATTTTCTTGGCAGGATCGAAAATAACATGGAAGTATATGATTATGTTATCTCAAGATTTCTGGAAACTGTACCGGAAATTTTATCCAAGCTCTATGCAGTAATAGAAAAAGAGGAATTTAAAGATATCACTTTTCATGCTCATGCCTTGAAAGGAACCTCTTTAACTATCGGAGCATGTCGTTTGTCAGACATTGCAAAACAGATTGAACAGACAGCTCGCAACAGTATGAGTATTGAAGATATAAGAACTTTTTATGCCATGATTGAACCGGCTTTCAAGGAATTTTGCATCGAAGAGGAAAAACATCGCTCATAATCCGGTCAACCCGACCATTAAAAGCAAATGTATTTTCACGGTAAACCTCCATGACCGAATTTGGAATCAGGTCGCCCCCAACAATGAAAACCAAAATTTGTTTTTACGGTAAAACTTAAGGAATATAGACAACTATGACAGAACAATTTCACGGAACCACTATTCTCGCCCTTCGTCACAAGGGAAAAGTTGTTATGGCAGGCGATGGTCAGGTTACATTAGGAAATACCATTACCAAACATCATGCCAAAAAGGTGCGCCGCATATATAACAACAAAATCATCACCGGATTTGCCGGAGCAACCGCCGATGCCCTTCACCTTGCAGAAAAACTGGAGCAGAAACTGGAGCGTTTCAATGGCAATCTTACCAGAGGTGCTGTTGAGCTTGCCAGAGAGTGGCGTACTGATAAATATTTGAGACGGCTTGAAGCCATGATGATTGCGGCAGATGAAACTTGTACATACCTTTTGTCTGGTAATGGAGACGTGATAGAGCCTGATGAGGGTGTTATAAGTATTGGCTCTGGAAGTGTGGCTGCCCACGCCGCAGCCTATGCTTTGATGTATCATACCGACCTTGAACCAAGAGCAATTGTAGAACAGGCAATGTCCATTGCGGCGTCGCTCTGTATTTATACCAATACCAACATAACCATTGAAGAAATATAAACACATCTTCAGTTGATATTTACACAACAAGAGATATAAAAATAAGAGATATAAAAATAAAAAATGTTTTTAGGAATGAGTCTTAAATAACTTACCCATTTCGGAATAGTCCACTGTTGATAGGCGTGTATTCCCGCTTTGTAAATGGGAACTTTATTTCGTACTAATTCCTTAATATAACATCTACACAATTATTGCGAGGTGGGAACTATGTACGCGGTTGAGTTCCAGACCAAAATAAAAAACGGAATTATTAAAATTCCTGAAAAGTTCAGAGTAAAATTAAAAGATAACGTGAAAGTTATTCTGTTGGCAGACTACTCAGAATATACGACAGACATCTTTTCCGATACAATTGAGGAATTGTTGGAATCTCCTTTGAAAATAGCTGATTTCAGACCATATAAAAGAGAAGAAATCTATGACCGAGGATAAGCAAAACCATGACAAAGTTTGCTTTATTGATTCAAATATCTGGCTGTATGCGTTTATCGAAACTCCTCATAAAACAGGCGTTGCTCAATCTCTCATAAAAAATAGAGATATTACGGTAAGCACGCAGGTGATAAATGAAGTTTGTGTGAATCTTATAAAAAAAGCTCATTTTCCCGAAAGAAAAATACGGAATTTGACCGAATCTTTTTATAATAAATACAATGTGATTGAAATTAACAGAGACGTTCTTCTTAAAGCATGTGATATACGCGAAAAGCATAATTTCTCTTTTTGGGACAGCCTCATTGTAGCAAGTGCTTTAATTTGGAACAGTAAAATTTTGTATTCTGAAGATATGCAGGCTGATTTTGTTATTGAAGAAACCAGAATTGTTAATCCGTTTAGAATGAGCTAATCGGGGTATTTCTCCATAACATTCATTAACCTTTGCCTACCTACTACACTTGCCGATATGAAAATATCTTCAGTTAACATACACACAATATAACAACATAAAAAATATAAAGAGAAAAAAATATAATGCTGAATGATCTTAAACCCCGTGAAATAGTAGAAAAACTTGACAGATATATAATTGGGCAGAAAAATGCGAAAAAATCGGTTGCCATTGCCCTTAGAAATCGCTGGAGAAGAAGGCAGGTGCCTGAAGATCTGCGAGATGAAATAGCACCAAAAAACATTATACTGATTGGATCTACAGGCGTGGGAAAAACAGAAATCGCAAGACGCCTTGCCAATCTTACCAACTCCCCTTTTTACAAGGTTGAGGCATCCAAATTTACGGAAGTCGGATATGTTGGCAGGGATGTAGAGTCCATGATTCGCGATCTTGTTGAACTGACAGTTAACAATGTAAAGGCAAAACAGCAGGAATCGGTTCAAGAAAAGGCTGCGACCATTGCAGAGGAGCGGGTTCTTGATTTGCTCTTGCCTGGCTCTGAACCAAAACCAACCGTTTTTGCCCCCAATGGTTCGGAAGGAAACGGTTCTGGGGGAAGTGGCTCCGATGTCATTTCGTATGGCAACAGTGGTTCTGATGTTATGGATTCCATTCAGGAGAGTGAAAATAGTATCGATATTGTTACCCCGCCTTCTGACAAAAACATCTCTTCAACCCGTGAGAAGCTGCGGAAGATGCTCCGAGCCGGTAAGCTTGACAAGCGTCTTGTAGATATGGATGTTCCTTCCCGATCCATGCCCATGATTGAAATTTTTACCAATACCGGTATGGAGGAGATGGGAATCAACATGAAGGACATGCTTGGAAGCATGATGCCCAAAAATACCAAACGTCGGAAGGTCAAGGTTTCGGAAGCCATGAAAATCCTCTGTCAGGAAGAGGCGGCACATCTTGTGGATATGGAAAAGGTGACCACAGAAGCCGTGGAATTGGTAGAACAGTCAGGTATTATTTTTTTAGATGAAATTGATAAAATTGCCACCAAGGGCGGGGGGCAGGGTCCTGAAGTCTCCAGAGAAGGGGTTCAGCGAGATCTGCTTCCAATTGTGGAGGGAAGCTCCGTGCCTACCAAATATGGCATTGTCAAGACCGATCATATACTTTTTATTGCATCAGGAGCATTTCATACATCAAAACCATCTGATCTTATTCCTGAGCTTCAGGGCAGATTCCCCATACGGGTAGAGCTTCACTCTCTTGGCAAGGACGAATTTGCAAGAATTCTTACAGAACCCCGAAACGCTCTTATTTTACAGTACATTGCATTGCTTCGTACTGAGGGCGTGGATATTGAATTTACAGATGACGCCATTGACCGGATTGCATCCATTGCCGTGGATGTGAATGACAGAACGGAAAATATTGGTGCAAGGCGTCTGCATACCTTGATGGAAAAGCTTCTGGAAGATGTTCTTTTTGAAGCTCCTGACACCACTGATGAGAAAATCATTGTTGACGCAGCCTTTGTGGACAAGCAGTTGATGGATATTGTCAAGGACGAGGATTTGAGCAGGTATATTTTATAGCAGTGGTACAAGAATCTAAACGCTTAGATATTATATAGTTTTCCAGATAATTAAATTGGCAAGACCACTGTAGTTGCCCTTCAAAATTGAGAATGCAGAAATATTTTTCTGGAAGTCTATATTATATTGCACACCGCAAACAAATTACATCGGAATCCGGAGCGAGATTAACTGATTATGAATGTAGCAGATATATTAATTGAAGCACTGCCTTATATACGAAAGTTTTCAGGAAAAACTATTGTAGTCAAATATGGCGGACATGCAATGGTGGATGAAAATCTGAAAGAGGATTTTGCAAGTGACATAACCCTGCTTAAATATGTCGGGCTCAATCCCGTTGTGGTTCATGGAGGCGGTCCGCAGATCAACAAGGTATTGAGTTCAATGTGTATCACCCCGAGTTTTGTACGGGGAATGAGATACACTGACGGCGAGACTATGGACGTGGTGGAGATGGTGCTTGGCGGCAAGGTGAACAAAGAGATTGTTGCAAGAATCAACCGGAAAGGAGGTAAGACTGTTGGTCTTACCGGTAAGGATGGCAATCTTATAATTGCTGAAAAGATGACCATCTACCAGGAGAGTGAGGGTGATAATCCACCGGAAATCATTGACCCGGGTATGGTGGGGCAGGTATCAAAAATCAATCCTGAAATCATTCACACTCTTACAGACAAAGGATTTATCCCAGTTATTGCCCCTGTTGGAGTGGGTGAAAGCGGGGAAACATATAACATTAATGCTGATCTTGTAGCATCCAAAATCGCATCCGCACTGCATGCTGAACGTCTCATCCTGATGACTGATGTCGATGGACTGCTTGATTCTGATTCAAATCTGCTCTCTTCGGTCGATGCTGCTGCCATAGATCGCATGATCCGCAGTGGTGATATCAATGGCGGCATGATTCCAAAGATGGAGTGTGCTCTTGAGGTTCTGCGGAACGGTGTCGCAAAATCACATATCATAAATGGAACCCGGTCTCATGCTCTTCTTCTGGAGCTGTTCACAGACTCTGGCATTGGAACTCAAGTGACTTTATAAGTCTGAATTAGAACATAAGCAGCTTCGCTGTAATTATTGCAAGAGCTTTTGCCAAAGTCATAATATCTGGTCTAACATCATATATTTCATGAGCAAACAGGTGACCGCATCGTCCCATTCCAGTCTGTACTTCATCAAATATCAGCAAAATCCCCTCTTTGTC
>JADGBP010000061.1 GCA_015231395.1 Desulfamplus sp.
TGCAACCAATAAGAAGCTGTGGTATCATTATTCACCGTA
Organism: Desulfamplus sp.; assembly: GCA_015231395.1. Classification (GTDB taxonomy): domain Bacteria; phylum Desulfobacterota; class Desulfobacteria; order Desulfobacterales; family Desulfobacteraceae; genus Desulfamplus. The sequence continues at coordinate 40 of JADGBP010000061.1, forward strand.
GATATTTTTTTGTTTTGTATTACATTTTTAAGGCTTGATTCTAACTTCTTCCACGTTTAATTTTTTGAATTTGTCTGAATCAACCCTGATTTTTGTTTTCATCCTTCGGGGTGACAGGAATTCTTATCATGATGGTTTAGGTGATACAGTCTCACCTTCTTTAAACATTTGCATATAAAATTCTTTTGCTTTTTCAGGCTCAAAAGTCAGAAATGTTCCGCCTTCCTCAAAGTGCCGTTTAAACACTTTTCCTATTGCGTAGGTGCTTGCGGCAGAAGCTCCGGACATGCTCACTGAACCAAAAAGCATTCCTGGCCCAGGAATCATTTTTGCAAGACTCGCCCCCAACCTGGGTCCCATTGTAGCCGGTAATCCCCCCCCGATTAAAGTACCGGTCAAATGTTTTACAATATCTTTGTTAAAAGGTATATTATACTCATTTGCCAAACATCTCAGCATGTTAAGTTGAATGCTACTCACCCCCATAAAATCCAAAAATGGCAGGGGAATCAATCCCACGGCTGATGACGCATAGATGTGTTTATTTATAATTGTGTTTGCTGAATTGTCGGTTTTTTCATTTTTTGTCATTTTATACATTCCTTTAATTGATTCTTTTATCTTTTGGCATTTTATGAGTTTCTTTAGTTGGCTCTTTTGTCTTTTGGCATTTTATGTGTTTCTTTAATCGATTATTTCAACTTTTGTCATTTATCAAATTATTTTTACGCGAAAAACAATATACATGCAAGTCAAGTTCAAATAGTATTGATGATCAAATACATATATTAAAATTGTTAGTCAATAGATACCATAAGGTCAGTTATTGCTTACGAAATGTAATACGATACAATCCGTTTTGACAACGCGTTGGTCAAAAAGAGCACTTTTTTTGCATGTTCCAGACTTAAAGAGCCAGTTCCGCAGCTTGGAGTTATAAGACTCTGGGAGAGAATCCGCTCTCGACTGATACCAAGTGACTCCAGTTGTTGAACCTGATCCTGCCACAGATCCCACAGTGAATCCAGAGAAGCCTTTTCTACATATTCAGGATTGGCAGTGGGAACGATCCCCCATGCTAAAATGCCATTATTGAGCATGAATTTTGTCAGGTGTTCCTTGTAGAGAATAAGCCTGTCAAAATAGGAGTAGGCATCAAAATTGATGATATCTGTCCCTGATTCGAGTGCCAGTGACCAGTCCCCATTGGCACAGATGTGAATGCCTGCAAGTCCGCCGCCTTGATGAACCGCATCAATCCCCTCTTTGAGTGACTCTGTGATCTGTTCACGGGTGATGCTGATGTAAGTTGATGAGCCAAAACCCACAACTCCTGGTTCATCAAAGAAAATGATCGGCTTATGAGGCGTATTGAGTTTGGATAGCTGAATTGTCTGCCATCTTGCACTCATTGCAACCTGTTTTGTCACAATATCACGCATTCGGTCATCATAAAACAGAAGTCTGCCAGCCTGATCCTTTACACCAATCCCCATTGTAATAGGACCCGTAACCTGTCCTTTGACTGAAACCGGAGCATTAGGAAGAGACTTTATGGTTTCCATAAAGATTGAAAATCCCTTTGCTGTTCTTTCTGTGAGTGCAAACCTTGAAATTGCATCTTCAATAGTCACAGAATTTCCAACTGTGTTTTCAGATTTTTGACCTGATTTTTCAGAATTTCCAACTGTTTTTTTAGATGTTTCTCCTGCTTTTTCAGATATTTCCATTATTGACATATATGCTTCATAAAAGGCAAGAACCTCATCTTCAAAGCGTTCTGTTGTGGTATCAATATAAAAATCTTCTCCTTTTATCGTAAGTCCTGGCATTCCGGGCAAAAACTGATAGAGCATTCCCTCTTCTTTATAAACAGGCAGTTGTACCCAGAGGGGAATATCTGGAGTATATTGGAGCACAAGCCGTGTGGCTTCGAGATGATTATTCATAGGCAAACTTCCCACAAGAAGAGGAAGGCAGTTTGGTTTAAAATTGGTCATGGTTTTATTTTCCTTCAGTAAAAATGTCTGTAAGCCCCTCAACAGATATCTGATCAAGCTCTCCTCTTTTCTCCACGAGTTTCAGGGTATATTGCCCCATTACCCGATATAATTTAGAAAATTCCGGCAATGCTTCATTGATAGCTCTTAAATGTTTTTCTACAATTTGTGCGTCTCCCCTTGCCACTGGTCCTGTAAGTGCTGCAACAGATCCTCTGGTTTTGATATTGGTCAATGTTCCTTGAATAAGAGGCTCAAGAATTTCATAGGCTTTTTGTTCGGAAAGTTCAGCCTCTTTCAAAAGCTCAAGAGCAAAATGTTCCAATGTGACAAGGTAATTTGAGGCAACAACAGCGGCAGCGTGGTAAAGGGTTTTTGCCTTTGTAGGAATTGTGAAATATTTTGCTTTGAGCACATGAACCAGCTCCTTTCCAATGGCAAGTGCTTTTTCATCTCCTTCAACAGAGATGTTAATGCCGGCAAATGGTGATGGCTGTTCGTAAGAGTAAGGAGCAAAACTCTGTAGCGGGTGAATCGAACCAGTATGTGCCCCTTTTTTTGAGGCGGATGAAAGTATGCTCGAAGAGAGTGCACCACTACAGTGAAAAATTGTCTTTGTGTCAAGGTCAACAGAAACATTACTACTGATATCAGCACAGACCTTTTCTATAAGATTATCAGGGGTGGTAATAAAGACAATATCTCCTGCTAAAAATGCTTGAATTGAAGAGTTATAAACCGTTCCCGTTCCTCCTGAAACACACACTGTATTTTCAGCAGAAACACGGGTTTTGCTGAAAACGCTTGCAATGTTGTATCCTGCCTTTGAAAGGAATACAGCCAGAGCTGTTCCTACACGACCGCATCCAATAATGGAAATTTTTTGAGGGCTCATGTTTTATTCCCCAACGTTTTGTTTATTGCTTTAATTTTTTTAAAATTTTAATCTCAACCTAAGAAATATTCACGAGAGTTTTCGCATTTTTAATCTTTTTTTGCATTATCAATCTCTATAAACTTAGGATAAACTTAGGATAAAGATTCAGGTAATATTCAAGATTAAGGTTAATATTTAACATAGGCTATAATATTGATTTTTTAAAGAATTATTTTTTTGTTTTTTGTTCTTTGTTCTTTGTTCAGGAATTTCAATTTAAAAAAATAATTGCAGCAAAGATGATTATATTCTTCAAGACAAAATCATAAAATCAGCAAATCTATTGCTTTTTAAATTGTTCATAATATTAACTATTTTTACCTTGTATGTTTTATTGACAATATAAAATAAAGGTTGTAAAAATAAACTTGACTGAGCGTTCACTCGGATGAAATTTGGTCTTTAGCTTGAACACCTGTAATATGGGGCTTTAAATTAAAATAGGGAATACCGAGAAATAGGGGATATCGTGCAAAAAAAAATCACTGCCAATCTTAATGCCGAAGGAGTTCCAACACAGATTAAAAATCCTGAACTTGTTTTGGAACGAAGACGACAGATTGTTGATGCAACAGTGCATCTTTTTGTAGAACATGGATATCATAAAACAACAACACGAATGATTGCAAAAGCTGCTGGATTTTCCATCGGCTCTTTGTATGAATATGTAAGTTGTAAGGAAGATGTCCTTTATCTTGTATGCGAAGCTATCCACGGAGAGGTTCAGAGGGCAGTTGAGGAAGCATTGTCTGGATCAGCAAATGGTCGGGCTACTTTGGCTGAAGTGATATGTGAATACTGCCATGTCTGTGATCAGATGAATGACCATATCCTCCTTATGTATCAGGTTACTCAGTTCCTTCCAAGTCAGTGGAAAGTAAAAGCTTTGGAAAACGAGCTCAGAATCACGGATATTTTTATTCAGGCACTTCTTGTGCTTTCAGGAAAGGGTGATATTCCTCAACTTGACTACAAAACAGCCGCTCTTGTAGGACACAATATTTCAGTAATTGGTCAGATGTGGGCATTCAGAAGATGGTATCTTGCCAAAACTTTTTCGATAGATGAATATGTTGAATATCAAACACGATTTATCCTGGGACTTGTTTTTCAGCCTGTTCAGTCAATTGAAAAATAGACAGTAAATTGAAGATAGACAGGAGTAAGATAATGAGTATCTCTCCCATAATTAAAGAATGGCTTGACAAATTTTATACAGGTATGGAAGTTCTGAAACAGCGGGGTTTTCAGCCTACTCCGGAAAATACAAGAGAAGGAATGTGTAATCTGACCCGTTCGCTGGTTCTGGACAAACCAGATATTCCTCTGATTATAGATTCCATAGTAACAGATTGTACAGAAACAGATTTTACAGTATCAGTAAGAATTTATCATCCTGATCCTAATATTCCACTTCCAGTGCTTATTTACTATCATGGTGGGGGACACATGGCTGGAAGTGTATCTGTCTATGATCCAATTTGTCGAAAAATAGCTTTTACAGCCAGACATATTGTAGTTGCTGTTGAATATCGACTTGCACCAGAATATCCTTATCCTGCCGGGGTTCAAGATGCATACCATGTGGCAAAAAACATATGGACGATTCTTGATTTACAAAAATTGAAATATATTGATCGTCTTTGTCTGGCTGGAGACAGTGCTGGCGGAGCACTTTGTGCTACTGTTTCACATATGTCCCAGTCTGATCCAAAAATGCAGATTGCTTGTCAGGTTTTAATTTACCCCTCTTTGGACTACACCATGTCATTTCCTTCCATTGATGAGAATGAGATTGGATATCTTTTGGAGAAGGATAAAATCAAGTGGTATTTTGACAACTATTTTCAAAAAAATAAGGGCTCTGAAGCAGTTTATCCTGAATTTAAAGCAGCTTCTCCTTTATTCATGGAGATTACACCACATATGCCGGCTACTTTGGTCATTACAGCTCAATTTTGTCCTTTGCGAGATGAGGGGATTGCCTATGTGAAAAGACTTGGAAAGGCTGGTATTCATACAGAGCACCTTCATTTTGACAACATGATTCATGCATTTCTGAACATGGAGAGTCTTGTTCCTGATGAGTGTATTAAAGTGTATAGAAAAATAAGTGATTTTTTGGAATCTTTCAAAAGTCGTTAACTAATTTTGGGGTTATATGAAGGATGACTATTGAAATGCCTGAATATAATCAACAAACCTGCATTACCACCATTTTTTCCGACATGGACAACGAAATGAAATTGTAGAGACGTTGCATGCAACGTCTCTACTACAACGTGGAATGGACAAACAACAAACGGTAATGATAAAAAAATGATGGAAAAATTCAACAACAAATACCGCATATCGTCGGCAAGGGCAATGTGGTGGAATTACGGTTGGGCAGGGGCGTATTTCATAACAATATGCACCCAAAACAGAGAACATTTTTTCGGGGAAATCAAAAACGACAAAATGAATTTATCGCAGGTTGGCGTAATTGCCGATATTTTATGGCACGAAATTCCGCACCATGCCAAAAATGTGGAATTGGGTGCATTTGTGGTGATGCCCAATCATATTCATGGCATATTGATATTGACCGAAAATAATACCAATACCGTAGATGCGTTGCATGATGTAAAGACGTTGCACGTTGTAGAGACGTTGCACGTTGTAGAGACGTTGCATGCAACGTCTCTACAGCAACAAACCCAAAATGAAACAATGTCGGCAATTTCGCCCAAATCAGATACTGTTTCCGCCATTATTCGTTCCTACAAATCTGCGGTAACTAAACACACCAATCGTTTAGGATTTGAAAATGGTTGGCAATCCCGTTTTCACGACCACATTATTCGCAACGATGCGGAGTATCAACGCATCAATGATTATATCGAAAACAATCCATTGAATTGGGAAAAGGATAAATTTTTTATAAAGGAAACAAAATTGAGAAACTAAACCCTATTTTTGAAGTTATCAGGCAGCAGAAGGAATACAAATAATGGCAGAAGAGAAAAAAACTTTACAGATAAAACAGATGAAAACAAGATGGGGAACTTGTAATATTTCAAAACAACGTATCTGGCTAAATTTAGAGTTGGCAAAGAAACCGCTGCACTGTTTGGAATATGTTGTTCTTCACGAAATGATACATCTCTTGGAAAGACTCCACAATGACCGCTTTTACAAATTTATGGGACACTATCTGCCGCAATGGAAGTTCTGTAAAGATGAGTTAAACCGTTTGCCAATCAGTTATGAGGATTGTCAGGAAGAGGACGAGGGCTGAACAATGAAAAACGAAAAAAATCCATTTTTAAGTTCGTCAATTGAACTTGATTTAAGGGGCAGGCAATCTGTCAGGGCTACCTTCAAGCTGTCTGAAAAAGCTATTAATTCATTAAGCCTTGTTTCAATTCACCTTGGCATTAAACAAAAATCTCTTTTTGACCATTTGATAGATGATGCCAAGTCATTGAATAATATTGCAGAAAATATAAGACTCCGACAATTTAACAGTATCACAAGAGTACAGAAAACCTTTGTGTTGAGCCGGAAAACCCTTGATATTTTAGAATTGATAGCAAAAGACCACGATACTCCGAGAGATGCCTTGGTTGAATACTCCATCAGGAAGTTAGAGTCAGTCATTCTTGCAGAGAAAGAACGACATGAACAACGCAAGGTGCTGTTCAAGGAACTTACGTTGCATTGGGAGGCGGGTAAAGCACTTCTTGAAAAATCAAGGCAGAATTTAGGCGAGAGTGACCCTTTTTGTCAAAATCTTGAAAAATCCATGAGCGGGCTTTCAAGAAATATGCAGGAGCTGGCATCGTTCATTCAAAAAAGTTCTATCATTGAGGATTATCAACCATTGGCAGGAAAGGGTCAGGCTTCTGATGAGGATTCCCCACCGTTAGCAGGAAAGAGCGACCCTTCTGAAGATGTTATTTAAGGTAGGTATCTCTTATTCTCTGATAGTCTCCCTCTTTTTTTAACTCATCCAAAGCATTTTGAAGTTTTTGAATAATATCGTCAGGAGTATCTTTATGAAATGCATAATAAAGCTCACCGGTTTTTAAAACATATGCGGTTTCATAATCATTCAGGTCAAATCCCTGCTGTTTGAGCTCCCATTTTATGACATTTTCACCATAAGCAAATGCATCTATTCTGCCCATGTTAATTCTTTTGATGGCTTTCAATATGGCATCGGTGCCACTGATGCGGTCAATATTTTCGGCAGACAATCCTGCATCCAGTAAAAGCTGCTCACCGATATCCTTAATCACTGCTCCTATTTTATATTTTTTAAGATCTTCTGGCGTTTTGATATCTATTTTCTGTTTTTTTCTTGATGTGAGTACAGTTGTGTTTTCAGCAATAGGTCCTACCCATTTAAACTCTTTCTCTCTCTCTTCAGTTCTGGTTGTGGCAAAAAGACAGGCGTTTTTTTCATGCTCAAGATAGTAATACCCACGTGCCCATGGTAGTAACTGTATGTCTTTGCGGGTTTTATCAGAACCTGTTTTTTTGAGCATTGCCTCAATAAGATCAACAGAGATTCCTTGTAATTTTTCATCTTGCAAAAAATTGAAAGGTGGATAGTTCTCTGTCATTAGTATCAGGTCATTGATGGTCTGGGCATTTGCAGATTGAGACCAAAAAATAGGTTGAATGGAAAGCAGACAAACAAGAATAGATATGAATTCCACCAATACTTTATATTTTTTTTGATACATTACGGACTGATCCTTTGTAAGAAGTTGTAATGAAATGTGTTATTCCTCATTGACCCAGCCGGTTTTTTCCCTGATTCTCCCTTCCGGATTCTTCCGCTGTTTTATTCCCTTGATTTTTACATTGAATTTATTAGTGCCCAATTGAATTTCCTCAGAGAAAGCGAACAGCTCTTTGCATATTTCCTTATTGTTCTTTAGTGTTACATACAAAAGGGGAATAAGGTGGAAAACAATGGTCATTGCAATGATAATGTCACTTAAAGACCACACAAATCTTAAATTTAAAAACGGTCCCATGAAAGTAACCGTCAGAAAAGCCATGCGATAGGATGTGGCATCCTTGCCTCCAAGATATTTGAAGCATCGTTCTGAAATGTGTGCAAATCCGGCAATTGTTGTCAAGGCAAAGACAATCAGGCTTATCACCACAACCACCTGACCTGTAAATCCGATGCCGGCTTCAAATGCCAGTGCCGTGAGATGAGCACCGGTTTCATACTGCCAGTCAGAGCCAGAGAGAATCACCAGACCCGAGATAGTGCATATTATTATGGTATCAACAAACGGGGTAATGGCTGCCATGAACGCACCGGCTGCTGGATTATCCTTGTTTGCTCCTTGTAGAAAGGTGCTGGTTCCCATACCTGACATATGTGAAAAAACCCCACGGGAAACGCCGAATTGCATAGCTTGAAGAACCGTATATCCAGCCACTCCGCCTGCAATGGAATATGGCATAAAGGCAGAAGCAAAAACATTTCCCAATCCGCTTATGGTTTTTATGGGATCAAGAAGTAAAACCAGAAGACCGGTGAGTACATAAACAATTATGACGATGGGAGCTATTGCAGAGCAGTAATCAACAATTTTCTGCAAGCCGCCCAGAATCACCACACCAACACACAATGTCATTACCACTGCGATCAATAAATTGGGTATGTCAAACCGGTTATGCATAGCTTGGGCAAGAGAGTTCGCCTGCACCATGTTGTAAAGCACAACGCCTTGAATCATGAGCAAAAGTGCTACTATTTTAGGAATAAAACTCCATTTTCCAGTCATATATTTTTCAAGATAGAGCATTGGAGTGGCAAATGAGAGTGAATTTTCATCCTCTGGACGCATCTTGATTGTCAGATAAGTTGAGACCATCCTGAAAAACATGCCGAAAAGAGCAGATACCCACATCCAGAAAAGAGCACCGGGACCTCCGAGGTGGATGGCAGTCCCGACTCCGGCAATATTCCCAATTCCCACAGTTGCCGCAACACTTGAAAAAAAGGCTTTTTTGTGTGACACTACGCGGTCATTTGATGTACTAGAGTCATTTACTATGATCTTCATGAAAACTTGAAAACTTTTTCTCCATGCAACTGCACGAGTAAGGTATAAAAAGATAATTCCAAGTTCAAGGTAAATAAGACAAAGGAGAGGATCCCATATCCATTTAGCTAAAATATCTATTGTCATCATTCTCACTCTATCTTGCATTTTTGAGGTTATATAAAGTATTGTGCACAGGCTATATAAATCGTAGCCTGTTTTTTACCGTGAAAACACATTATAATTTTTGATTAATTATTTCTTCGAGCCCTTTATAATCTTTGATTAATATAAATATCAACGGAAATATTTGATATAGACTCTTTAAAATTAAAATTTATCTCTTATATTTGCCCAGATGTTATCTTTTTTTTATTGTGTCGAGATATAGTTGAGATACATATTGTTACTAAATGCTATTGAATTTGGCTTAAAAAATGTTTAATCCATGAAACTATAGATTTCCAGAAAAATATTTTGGTATCTCAATTTTTAAGAAGAAGGGCAACCGCAAGGGATTGCCCCTACGCTTGCCAATTTAATTATCTGGAAAACTATCTAAATGAAACT
>JADGBP010000062.1 GCA_015231395.1 Desulfamplus sp.
AAAATGCTCAGACGGATTTTGCAGTCAGTTGCTTCCCTTGGCATCAAAAAGATTTATTTGACTAACTCATGGCGTGTTGAAAAATCCTTCTGGTCATCTGTTTTTCTTGAATCGGAAAGGCTAAAAATACCCTGATTTATCTTGTCAGAGCTGTGTTGAATAATGATTCAATTGCAGTTGCAGGCTCTGTAATGATGGATCTTGAAAACCCATCCACAGTGTATGAGGCTGGAGGAGATCTTTTTAAAGACCGTTTTGGCTGGAAAGCCAACATTCTTCACACAGACGCTGGAAACCTGATGCATGTGAATGAAAAAACATGGAACTCAGGATATGCTGGAGCTTACTCCCTGCTTTTTAGAACGGAAGTGATTCGACAGGTGGGGATATGGAGAGACTATTTTTTACATGTAGATGATTGTGAATGGTGTTTAAGAATTCAGCGTATGACTGGCAAAAAAGTGGTGATTGCCCTGGATTCACTGATTTGGCATGTCCTTCAGGGAGCAAAAAAGCCCTTTACAACATTAAGGTATTATGAAACAAGAAATTTTCTTGATTATTTTGCGTCCTGTGGTGACAAAAAAGCCTTGTTAAAGGTGATGCTCCAAACCATGTTAATGGGATTAAAACAACTTTCTATAAAAAGAGATGATCTGTGTCATTTTCATATCAAAGGCATTGAAGATTTCTTTGAAGGCAGATTCGGGAAACAGCCTCTGGAAAGGTCAGCTCTCTTCTTATCAGGGATTCCTGATCTTTTGGATGAATACAAAAAAGATAATGGAAAATACCCTGACAAGATCTTTATTGTAAAAGAGATCAACTCCTATATGAACGATGGTGTTGATTATGAAGGAAATATCATTACCCAGATCAGAACAATATCACCTAAAACCACTATTATTGAAGCATCTATGCACCATGATGACAGAGGAGTCAGACATGGTGACGGGTTTAAAACCCTTGATCCATCATCAATTGAGATACCATTTATAGGCAAAAACTTCTATGTAAGACGCCCATTATGGATAAAAATGTTGCTTATAATAAAGATGCTAAAGGCTTTTTTTATACCGTCAGGGGAAATGGTTATTCTGCCGTTCTGGAATGAGTCAGTCATTGCTAATAATCTTGGAAAATATACGGCTGTTTTTGAGAATGGGCAATACTCTTTATATAAAATGAATCGTATGAAAACCATATATATAACAATCAAGATTATATGGCAAAATTGCTTTCACGCTGTAAAAATAGCCAAAAATCAATTTAACTCAAAATCTTCCCATGTGAGTTTTTGAATTCATGGATAAAAATAAAAAAAATATTGAAATACAGTTTCTTCGCGTCATTGCAATTGTAATGGTTTTGATGATGCATGCTGCAGCCGGAATGTTTAATCCTTATGCAGAAACATACAACAAGATTGTTCTGGCTTTTATCCATCCGGCAGTGGGGGTTGATATTTTTTTTGTCATTTCAGGATACTTGATGGGGGTTACATTCTTAGGCAAAACAGCCGATGTTAAAGATATGTCCGAAAAAATCTCTTTAACATCCAAGTTCTATTTGCGAAGATTTTGGAGACTTTTTCCCGCATCTTTTTTCTGGGCAACATTAACTTTAATAGTTGGACTTATCTCTACGGATACTACAGGTATATGGTTTGACAGCAAGCTATATATGTATAAGGCATGGGTAGCTTCAGTATTATGCTTTAGAAATTTTTTGGAGTCATTGCATGCTACACATTTAGGCTATTACTGGTCATTGTCTCTGGAAAATCAGTTTTATCTGCTGCTACCAATCGCATGGTTTTTTTTGTTAAGAAAATGGTTTTGGAAAGTTGCGGGTCTGCTCTGTGTGCTTTGCATATTTTGGAGACCTGGAGGAAGTGCATGGTGGTTTTTCAGGTTTGATGGTCTGCTGATGGGGATGATCATATATAAATTAACATCTTTGGAGGCATTCAGGAATGCTGTGAGGCTTATATCTCCCGAAACGAGAATTGGAAAAATTCTGATGACCTCTTTTTTGTGTCTTGCGATACCCTCTGTGCCTAATTCCATTGGAGCTTATCCAAGCCTTACATGGTCTATTGTTGCGTTGTTGTCTTCAATATTGGTTTGTCAGGCGGTATTGAATGAGGGATATATTTACATACCCACCTTTTTAACACGTCCGATCTACTGGTTTGGAGAATTTTCATACGCGATTTATCTATGTCATCTCCCAGTTTTTTTTCTATTCAAAGATATTATCCAACATTATGTTAATCCAGATGGACGACCATACTTGATGCTGATAACAGGTATCACAGAACTGATTGCCATGTTCCTCTGTGCCGCTCTTACCTATTGGGGGATTGAACAGCCCTGTCAAAAAATCGGTTATAAAAAACTGAAGCAAGGTGTTAACAATAAGACAACAATTACAACAAAGGAGACGGCACATGTGGAGTCAATTATTGTCGTACATTAAAGAGGTAGTAAATAAAGAGGTAGTAAATAAAGAGATAGCAAATAAAGCGGTAGTCAATTTTAAAAAACAGGTGGTCAATTTTAAAGCATCAGCTTGTTTGTTTTTAACAACTTATTTGTTTTTAATCACCGTGCTTGTCATACCTTCAATAGTAATGGCATCAGCCAATAATGGTTATTACCATAAAAATGTTGGCAGTGACTTTTCATTCTACGATGCCATGGCTGTATATGGGACACCTGTTATTGATGGTAAAATTGGACAAGGGGAGTGGGATTCAGGTTACAGTCGGCAAATTTATAAATATGACAGGGATGATAATCGTATCCGCTATATGTTTCAGTACGATACAGCCAACCTTTATATTCTTGTAGATGTTGATGATGATAAAATATGGGATGACTCTGCAGGAGAGGTATGGCAGACAAATCAGGATGATGGGATTGAAATATATATTGATCCAGACAGTTCAAGAGATAAATTTCTTACAAAAAATGACCGGGCAATTGCATTTACAGTTACAGGGAAAAACTACAGATTTGATCAAGGTAACAATGCTGGTTCTACAGAATATTATGGAGACTTTTCAGAAATCAAAAAAGCTGTTGGAATAAAAGGCACTGTGAATAATTCATCAGATATAGATACAGGATATACTGCTGAAGTAGCTATTCCCTGGAAACATATTGGAGGTTCTATACCTTCTAAGGGATATATTTCATTAAACATAGCTGTTATTGAGGATGACGACGGTGGACCACTTACCATTGAATATGATGAAACACGATGGAATGAACCATTTGAGATAGATCGTTATTTTACATGGTTTGGAGATGGTTTGGTTGGACCTTCTGGTTATGCACGAGTCTATCTGTTACCTTCCGGAGATACTGTTCCTCCTGCATCTGTAAATAATATCTCTTTTATGGATATAAACCCTTTTTCTGCCATCATCTCTTTTACAGCTCCAGGAGATAACGCCACAGCATCTCCAGGAGATAATGCCACAGTTGGAGAAGCTGTAAAATATCAAATCAGGTATTCAAAAAACGGACAAATTTCAACAGAAGACGCATGGGCTTCTGCAACGATTTTTAATAACCGATTTATCCCAAAAATTGCGGGTAAAAAAGAGACATTAAGAATAACTGGGCTTGAGTCAAAAACCACTTATCATTTTTCCGTAAGAGCTGAGGATGCTGCGGGTAATCTCGCCCCTCTTGATAATAATGCCGCACAGTTTTCATGTACCACATCAGCAATTCCTTCAGGTTATGGAAAAGGGAAAATATATCCATCTCCGGCAGGTCGTTTTTTTATTTATGAAGATGGTACTTCTTTTATGCCTGTGACAGAAGCTGCCGGCATCAATTGGTTGGGTATCAGGGATTTATATAATTTGCCTTTGTGGGATGATGGCTTCGGTACACTTATCAATTGGCACGAAAGTGTTGAGGCAAAATCTGAATTTGCAAAAAAATATATTGAGTCGCTCTCCACAAAGGGTGTGAATCTTATAAGAATTTTTATTGAAGATTTGGCGTTTGCTCATTCTGGTAACCCATACGCACCGGATCAAGGTGTTGCTTACCTTGAATTTCCGGCAACAGATACCGGTTCACATTATGTTCAGGAAACTCTTGAATTTTTAGATGATTTCCTAAGTCTCTGTGCAGATTATGGTATTTATGTTACCATCACCCCATTTGATAACTACTTTTATAAAGATTATTGGGACTATAACCCTTACAATATTAAAAATGGTGGAATGCTCTCTTCTCCTGATGATTTTGTCACTGAGCCTAAAGCTATAACTGCCCAGAAAAAAAGATTAAAAGTATTATATGATGTTGTTAAAAAACATTATAATTTCTTTGGCTGGGAAATGATGAATGAGTGGGATAATACCTTTGCTTCACGGCAGACAGGTTGGGAAATTATAAGGATTGAGTGGGTAAAAGATCTGCTTGAATATCTTAAATCAGTTGACAGTGATACTATGGCTTTTGCCTCATCTGTGACGTGGGAGCCTCAGTTTGAGTTAAAGGACTTTGTGCTGCTTAGTGACTATTTTGATTTTGTCTGTATTCATAACTATACAAAATCGGTAAAAGACCCAACAGCCTCTGGAGATTCTGTAGTTTCAATCAGACCTGCGTGGGACTCAAAAAGAATGGTGCAGTACATGACCGGAAACAGTGTTGATTCAAGACCTGTTCTGGATCTTGAGTTCGGACCAATCAGTCTTAACGATCATACGCCCGATTACAAGCCTGAAGATGACGAAGATACTTTTCACAATATTATATGGGCAGAATTTGCGTCAGGAGCGGCAGGAATGGGACTCCGGTGGCCTGGAAAAATGTTTATTAGCAATGGATTACAGTTATCAGATCAGATGCTCAACTATCAGAAAAACATGGCTGACTATTTCAAACAAACAAAGATTGACTTTAAAAACTTGAACAGTATTCCATGGGAGCGTCATATAACAGTGGTATCTAATAAAGATACACAAGTCTTGTCAGGTGGTGATCTAAAATTGCTCTCAGTCGGTGATGTAAAGGTTTTCGCTTCATCAAATGGTAATGCTGGAGTTGTTTATCTTTTGAATGATACTCGCAATTCCGTAGCAGGTGGCAATGAGAATATAGACGCCACCCTCCAGATCAGTGGTCTTGCAAAAAATGGAAAATATCTAATTGAATTCTGGGATACAAGAGACCAGGAGCAAACCATTAACACTCAAATCATACAATCTGAGAAAAATATTATTTCTTTTGCACTCCCTGTCTTTAAAAAGGACTACTTGGTAAGTTTTTCTCTTCAAGAGGCCGTTGATGACATAGAAATCAAACCTCCTGTATTAATAGAAATCAAACCGCCTGTATTATCTGTAGCCATGTCAGGTATTCATATTAAGATGAGCTGGAAAATTCCAGATGGTGCAGATGGTGTAATGCTATATTATGCACCTTCTGATTTGAGCTACATCGGTTCACTAGATATGGGCAAAAGCACTCTGCTCTCTCTGGATCTGTTTAGTGGTTTTGATTATTATGTCGCCCTTACCGCCTATACCAGCACCAGTTCGACAAGTGCCTACTCCAATATTGAACGTATAACAATTCCATGACAGAGAATATATTTTTGACAAAGAATATCTTTTTACTTATTAGACCTCCTGCAAAACTCAATTTTCATCCAGTAAAATCAAGGGTCAAACTCCAGTTTTGCAGGAAATCTATTTCCAATATGGCTGCACTAATATGAAGATACTTTGTGTAAATTGGGCTCCCCTCTGGCGGGGAGCAGAAGTTGGCGGGGGCGTTAATATTTACTCTCAGTCCATGGCAGTAAAGTTGGTTGAATTTGGGCATAGTGTCTTTTCCATTTCAGCAGGTTTTGCCTATGACTTTAAAAATAGAGCTTATATTAAAAAGGGGCCTGATTTCATGGGAGTGAAAAATTATGAAATTTTTAATGCCCCAAACATCGCACCCGGTTTTTTTAATTATGAAAATCCCATGCAGGATGTGTCAGAACCTGTGATTGAAAATCTTTTTCTACAATTTATAAAACATATTAAACCAGATGTTATCCATTTTCATAATATTGAGGGTTTTTCCGCAAATTGTATTAAACTTGCAGCAGAGCATGGATGCAGAGTCATTTTTTCTCTACACAATTACCATCCTGTGTGTAATCAAATCTATCTTTTATATAAAGACAGAGATATCTGTGAGGATTACAATAATGGCTGTAAATGCTTGAGTTGTATCGAACCTCCTCCTTACTCAAAAGAGATAATGAAAAGAAGATTAGCATTTCATATCAACAAGTTGCCATTGGGAGACAGGATATGGAGTAGAGCTCAACGTATTAGTGGCTTGATTACCGGATTGAATGCCACTAAGAAAACAATCTTTTTTTTAAAATCGCTATCACAAGGAAAACAGAACAATCTACGGAAGGATGAAAATACTCCAGACAACAGTCATCAATTATATACACGACTTCTATATGATAGTACCCATAAAGATGAAAGTTCCGATAAAGATGATAATAGCCATAAAGATGATAGTAGATATAAAATGTATGCCCGTCGTCGCAAATTAATTATTCAAAGCATAAACCATTCACATATGATTCATGCGGTATCTGATTTTGTGAAAGATTTTTATATTGGCAAAGGGATTAAAGCAGAACTTATTACCACATGCCATATTGGAAATAAAATGGCTCAGATTGCTGCTGAAAATGTAGCCGCAAAATCCAAAAATACAAAAAATATAAAAACTGATAGCAGCGATCTCTATTTTAATAAGACTACAAACAAAAAGACTCCAGACAGACCGCTGCATATCATCTTTCTTGGTATTTCATCACAACCAAAGGGGCTGCCTTTTTTGCTGAAAACATTACTTTCCATGGACGAAAGTGACAATGAAGTGTTAAAACAGATAAGTCTGCACATCCATGCAAGAGGTGTATGGGGATTATCACACCTTATAAACCCTCTTTCAAAAAAGATGCATGCAATTGAAAGCCATGATGGGTACGATTTTAATAATTTGCCAAATATCCTTTCAGGTATGAATTACGGGATTGTTCCACCATTGTGGTATGATAATGCCCCCCAGGTAGTGTTTGAAATGATGGCCATGAAGATTCCGGTGATTGGAGCAAATATCGGAGGAATATCTGATTTTGTAAAAAATATGGACAATGGTATTCTGTTTAATCCTGGAGATCAGAGTGATCTTGCTGAAAAAATCAAAATGGTTGTAAATGACAGGGAACTTGAATTTAAGTTAAGAAAAAATATCATGCCCATGAAAACACCTGATCAGCATGCCTATGAACTGCAACAATTTTATAGTTTAGGAAGTTAAATCTAACAATAATTGCAGCGAAGTCACTTATGTTCCAAAAACATATAAGGATTAAATAGCTCTCTCCATGAAAAAAAACAAACTGACTATTAAAATATCAAATAGAATCAAAAGATGGCTACACCCTCTGATTTTATCAGAAAACCAATGGTTAAGACCACTCTCCGAACAGATTGAAAATCTTAATGCTATTGATCCAGACTACTTTGTATGGCTTGTCAAGCATAAACTTATTGATGCTTTGCCAAGATTGATGCTGCCTCAAACTCCTCGCAGTAAAGACATTCTCTTCTCTGTAGTTATTCCTGTTTACAATACCCCTTCTGAATTTCTTCAAAAGGCTGTTAATTCAGTAATCAGGCAGATTTATTCAGAATGGGAGATTGTAATATGTGACGATGCATCTGACTCTGAAGAAACCCTTAACTGCTTAGAAATATTTCAAAAGAAGTACAATTATGGCAAGCCCGTTACTAATCAGAACCACCGTATAAAAATAATAACAAACAGACATAATAAGGGGATTTCGGAATCAACCAATACCTGTGTAGAACATTCAAATGGTGATTTTATCATTTTTCTTGACCATGACGATGAACTCTATCCCGATGCACTGCTAAAAACCAAGGAAGCTGTTGATCTTCATCCTCATGCCAAGGTTTTTTACTCAGATGAGGATTATATCTCTTCAGATGGATATCGACATTCATATAATTTCAAACCTGATTTTTCGCCTTCATTTCTTGAAACGCACAACTATATTCTCCATATGGTATGCGTGAAAAAGGATCTATTTGTTAAAGCAGGAGGGTTGAGAAAAGCCTTTGATGGTTCCCAAGATTATGATTTTCTTTTACGTCTTATGGATATGGGAGAGAAGTTTGTACATATACAAGACATTCTCTACTCATGGCGGGAAAACGCAACTTCAATGATTGGAGGAATGCTGAAGCCTGAGATATTCAACCGTGGCAAAAAATCTCTTCAGGAGCATTATATAAGATCAGGAGATAGTGTTGAGTATATAAAGGACAATCTCGACAATATCGACGGGGTTTATCGTACCAGATTTGCCATGCCGGAAAATATAAGCGTTCTTGTGGTTAAGATTGGCAATAGAGATTTTGGTTTTGATCCTTATGAAGTTGGGCTGTCCATTAATATGGAAATTATCACCTGGGATCCATCATACCCATTTCCTGTGGAGATAGCCGATACTCATGCGGATATTGTTCTTTTTTTTGATAGCATGTTGGTTCCCCATTCATGGCAGGAGTTTGTCAAAGAAATAGTTCCCCTTGCCCTGCGTAAAAATATTGGAGCAGTAGGCGCACTTATATATTCTGGTGATGACAAAATCATCGCGGCCGGAAGGAGCCTTATGCCATGGGGAGCCATGCGTAATGATTTCTGGGGTTATGACGCGGCTGAGAAAAACTCTCCCGCCAAACAGACACGGGATGTGATCGCGGTATCCGGTGCAGCCATGGCCATATCTTCTGAAATGCTAAAGTCTGTTTTAATGAAAGGAGATAGGCTTGATAAGAGCATGTGGGATGTGGAGATAGCCTTTCGCCTTCACGTATCAGGATATAGAGTAGTTTTTACCCCTCATGCCTTTGTTCTGTTTAAAGGTGCTCTTGAACAGTATCATGGGTCAGCCATGTTTGATGTTAGACAAATTTCTGAAACATATAATGTGGTTAAAGATCCCTATTTGAATATCAATCTTCTTGATAATACGAATGCAATACGGACAGACAAGAAAGTCACACTTCCTTCTCAGTTTAAAAAAAGAGATGAAAACATTACAAAAGATGAAAACCTTACAGAAGAAGATAGAAAAAAGAGAGATCAACAGGATAAGAAGAAAAATAATTTTTATCACAAGTGGTTGGCTTTTTATTCCCCTGATTTAAAAAAATCTCCCGAAAGAATCTCAAAATTAGAGTATAAACCTTTTATTTCCATTATATTGCCCACCTACAATAGCGAACTATTTTTCTTCAAGAAGCTTCTTCATTCGCTTCAATCCCAGACTTACACCAATTTTGAGATATGCATAAGTGATGATGCATCTTCAGAGCCTTTATTTATGGAATTTTTGAAGAAAATTGAATCTGAGACTGACAATATTTGTGTGATATACTCAGACAAAAACAGT
>JADGBP010000063.1:0-6280 GCA_015231395.1 Desulfamplus sp.
CCATGCAAAACTGTTTTTACTCAAATTAATGAGTATCAGCCTTACGGCTGTAATGTTTGCCTCGACAAAGTTATAATGGCTTTTTACGCTCGACACACTGGCTTTAGACCTTTACACCTGTTTAATGTCGGACAACAGAGCAACAGACTGGCACGCATCTGTTGGTGTTATGACCAAAATAACGTAGTTCTCAAAGAACTTAGTCTGGTCAACAAGGCTTGCAGGCTTTAGTAGCTTACAAGCCCCTACCCTTCAGGGTAGGGGTCGTTGACAGTGTATGATTGTATTATAGTTTTTGATCATAACTCAAAATCAACCCGTGATAAACCGGACTGACGAATTATGGATTGCAGAGTCCCTATTCGCAACTCTGGATGATTTGGTACTGGAACAGTAATAGTAGTTTCAGGTAATTGCTTTTGCATAATGACATGACTTCCTCTCTGACGTACTTCCACGAAACCATGCTGAATAAGAATAATGCAGACCTGCTTACCAGAGAAGTGTCCAAGTTTACCCAACAGCTACCTCTAACTTGGTTATATATAATGCTTCATGCATTCGCTGCTGAATTTCTTCAGGTGATGCTGTTTCAAAAAATAGCTCCAAAGCTTCTCTAAGGTTTTCACGGGCATCGTTAATCGTGTCTCCCTGACTTGCAATATCAAGCTCTGGGCAGAGCGATACATAGCCATTCCCCTCACGCTCTATAATTGCTGTAAGTTGTTTTTGCATATGTTTTAGTCCTTTACTTTTATGATAAACGCTAATGGCAGGGTTTTTGTAACCCCCGCCCGACCATGAAAATAAATATCTATTTTCATGATAAACGCCCAAGGCAAGTAGGTTTTGCCACCCTCGACGATGAAAATCCAAATGTGTTTTCACGGTAAACGCTCATGGCAGGGATTTTTTGCCGCCCCCGTCCATGAAAAGCAAATGTGTTTTGTCCATGAAAAGCAAATGTGTTTTCAAGGTAAAGATATCGCGATAGCCCCGACTACACCACAATATTGACCAATTTTTTTCTTACCACAATCACCTTTTTAATAGGCTGATCCCCTATGTGTTTTTGTACTATTTCATCAGCAAGGGCTGTTTGACGGATTATTTCATCACTGCTGTTTACATCAATAGAAAACTTTGATCTGAGTTTTCCATTGACCTGCACAACTACCAGAATTTCATCAGTAAAAAGAGCGTCTTCTCGATAGCTGGGCCAAGGCTGGTCTGAGATACCACGGGAGTTATCAATTTTACCCATCTCTTCCCACACCTCTTCTGCAAAGTGAGGCACAATCGGTGAGAGCAACAGGATAATATGTTCAATGCAGAAGGCTGCTACAGATTTGACCTCTATTGGCTGATCCTGAGTCAAATCAATGCTGTACATTGCATTTACAAGCTCCATCACTGAACTGATGGCAGTATTGAAATGAAAACTGCCTTCAATGTCATCAGTCACTTTTTTGATTGTCTGGTGGGCTTTAGTATAGAGTTTTTTTGCATCGCTGTCAGAAAGTTCTGACAAAGACCCATCATAAGGCTTGATGCCTCGTGTCATCTCCATGCATGTGGCAGCAAGACGCCATACTCGGTTAATAAACCGGTAACACCCCTCAACACCATCGTCATTCCACTCAAGTCCTTTTTCCGGAGGTGCGGCAAAAAGGCAGAACAGCCTCGTAATGTCAGCACCATACTTCTTTAGAAGATCATTGGGATCAATGACATTTTTCTTTGATTTGGACATTTTGATTACACGTCCAATTTCAACATCACTGCCGCATTTTATGCAGATTGCTCTGCCTTCTGGATTTTTATCTTCCGCAATCCGCGCCTCTTCAGGAAAAAGATAACCATGTTCAGGACATTTAAGAGTCTCTTTGGAGACCATCCCCTGAGTAAGAAGATTGGTAAAGGGCTCTTTAAAGTCAATGAGTCCCAAAGTGTTGAGAACCCGCATAAAATATCGTGAATAGAGAAGATGAAGAATTGCGTGTTCAACTCCACCAATATATTGATCCACAGGCATCCAGTATTTTACAGCCGCTTTATCAAACATTGCAGTGGTGCAGCCCGGGCTGCAATATCTTACGAAATACCATGAAGACTCAACAAAAGTGTCCATGGTATCGGTATCCCGATGAGCGTTTGTTCTACCGCATTTGGGACAGGTTGTTTGTTTGAAGAAATCAAGTGTTGGGAGAGGTGAGCCTCCATTTTCAAGAAGATGGACATCTTCCGGCAGAATGATGGGAAGATCAGACTCAGGAACTGGCACAACACCACAGGTATCACAGTGAATCACCGGAATTGGAGTTCCCCAGAATCTCTGACGTGAAATACCCCAGTCTCGAAGACGGAAACTAATGCTTTTTTTTCCTATTTGCTCTTTTTCCAGCCAGTTTGTTATCTCTTCTATTGCTACAATGTTCTGAATGCCATCATATTTTCCAGAATTGATAAGGGTACCAGGTTCAGGATATGCACGGGTCATGGTTGCAGGATCAAGGAGCTCACCCTCAGGCTGAATGACGACAATAATATCCAAACCGTATTTTTTTGCAAAATCAAAATCTCTCTGATCATGTGCAGGTACTGACATTACCGCACCGGTTCCATATTCCATCAGAGCAAAATTGGCAGTATATACAGGCATCCGTTTTTTATTGGCTGGATTGATGCACCATGCTCCAGTGAATACTCCCTCTTTTTCGTAGTTCTCAATGGCTGAGGAGGAACGTTCCTGTTTGGAAATCTTTTCAACAAATGCGGCTACAGCATTTTCCTGTTCAGTTCCTTTTGAAAGGGATTCAACTAATGGGTGTTCCGGAGCAAGACACATGAAAGTAGCACCAAACAGGGTGTCAGGTCTTGTGGTGAAAACCTTGATGTACTCTGCTTCTCTATTAATTTTGCCTTCTTGCCCTTCAGTTGACCCGTCATATCCTTCAGTTGTTCTGTCATCTCCTTCAGTTGTTCCGTCATCTCCTTTAATTATTCCCTCTTGCCCTTCAATTGTTCCGTTCTGTTTTTCAATTTTAAATGAAATTTCAGATCCAATGCTTTTACCTATCCAATTTTTCTGCATCACGGTAACTTTTTCAGGCCATCCAGGTAGTTGGTCGCAATGTAGCAGCAGATCTTCTGCATAATCGGTAATCCTGAAAAACCACTGCCACAATTTTTTCTGCTGTACTGCCTCACTGCACCTCCAGCAGAGATCATCTTCAACTTGTTCATTTGCAAGAACTGTCTGGCAATGGTTACACCAATTAACATATGATTCTTTGCGATAGACCATATCCTTTTCAAGCATTTTCAAAAAAAGCCACTGTTCCCATCTGTAATATTCTGGTTGACAGGTGGCAAGCTCCCGTTCCCAGTCATAGGAAAAACCCATGCTTTTAAGTTGATTACGCATGGTACGGATGTTTTCATATGTCCATGCTGCGGGATGGGTCTTGTTGTCAATTGCTGCATTTTCAGCAGGCATTCCAAAGGCATCCCAGCCCATAGGATGAAGCACATTGTACCCGTTCATTCTTTTATATCTTGCCACCACATCTCCAATGGTGTAATTTCGCACATGACCCATATGAATTTTTCCGGAGGGGTAGGGAAACATCTCCAGCAGGTAATATTTCTTTTTTGACTCATCTTCAGACGCACGGAAAATGTGATTTTTTTCCCAGTATTTCTGCCATCTGGATTCTACTTTTTCAGGATTGTAACGGTCATCCATCATATATAAGTGCCTCCGCAAAAAAAATATTCAAAAAAAATATTGAACATAAGCGGCTTTGCCGCAATTGTTGTTTGATTGAAAATCCTGTACGAGAAAATATAAATGCCATAATATCCTGTAAATAGCAAGTCCGAGAAATAAAGGTATTGACTGAAATTTGTAATTACATTTGTTTTAAAGTGAATAAAAAATTGAATAAATAATTTGACTTACTCGTCACAATTTAATACTTGTTTGTGGCTGTCAATTGACAATAAAAACGCAAAAAGGCTACACTTAAATTACAATTTGTTTTTATGGTAACGATTATGGCAGAGCTTTTGCCGCCCCTCGGATCATGAAAATCCAATGTGTTTTCAGGGTAAACAGCCATAATTGAAAAAAAGGAGGATGCAAAAATAGGCATTTAATGACAAGAAAGATATTGATTAACGCACTTGATTCTGGTGAATGCAGAATTGCTACAATAAAAGACAACAAATTAGAAGAGCTTCACCTTGCGACTGAGGCAAGAGAGATGACGCAGGGAAATATTTACAAGGCAACCATTGTGAGAGTTGAACCCAGTCTCCAGGCGGTCTTTGTTGATTATGGTGCTGAAAAAAACGGCTTCCTGCAAAGACAGGAGATACACAGTGACTATTTTCTGGATAATGATTCAGGAGACAGAAGCCTGAATCATATTGTTAAAAAAGGTCAGGAACTCATTGTTCAAGTCACAAAAGATCCGATAATGCATAAAGGATCCATGTTGACAACCTTTATATCTTTGCCGGGAAGATTATCGGTACTCATGCCCGGTACTTCTACCCGTGGTGTTTCAAGGCAGATTAGTTGCGAAGAGGAGCGTGGCCGCCTAAAATCCCTTGTGGAAACAATGAAATTACCCGAAGGGTTTGGATTGATAGTGAGAACCGCTGGCAAGGACGCTACCAAAACAATGCTTGCCAATGATCTTAAGTATCTTCTTAGGGTATGGAATAATATAAATGATAAAAGCATAGAAAGTCCCACTCCCGCACTTTTATATAAAGAACAAAACCTTGCCGTCAGAACCCTCCGAGACTATTTTACAGCCGAGGTTACAGAAATTTTAATAGATGACGAGGATGTTTTCAGAGAGGTACGGGACTTCATCAAGGTGATTGCTCCCAAACAGCAGAATATTGTCAAATTGCTCAAAGGTGAAACACCTATCTTTTCAAGACATCAGCTTGAAGATCAGATCTCCTCAATATTTGAAAACAAAGTTCCTCTCAAATCTGGAGGTGCTATTGTTATTGACCAGACAGAAGCTCTTGTTGCAATTGATGTCAATTCAGGAAAATCCACAAGTAAAAAAAATATTGAACAGACAGCCTATCATACCAATCTTGAAGCTGCGGAAGAGATAGCAAGACAGTTGAGACTCAGAGATATGGGAGGACTCATTGTAATTGACTTCATTGATATGAAAGATTCACGTCATAAGGCTGAAGTTATAAAAAATCTGAAAAAATTTCTAAAATCAGACAAGGCAAAAACAAAAATAGGCATGATCTCAAAATTCGGTCTTCTGGAGATGTCTCGCCAGAGAATCCGACCATCCATTACATTTGGCAATTTTGCAGCCTGTCCCCATTGTCAGGGACGCGGCATGGTTGCCTCTATAGAAAATCTTGCCCTTACATTCATGCGTCAGCTCAATCTAAATACAATCAAAGGGGATGTCAAAACTGTTACCGCTACTTTGCCAACAGATGTGGCAAATTATCTTCTCAATAAAAAACGTAAGGAAATTGTGGAGATTGAAAATAAACGCAATATAGTTATATCAATTATAAGCGATGATACCATGATCAGGGGAGACAGCAATATCGTATGTGACAAGGCATAAAAATGGAAGAGCCTCTGTCTTGACAGAACCTTTTCTTTTGTGTATCTGGAACAGTTTCAACTTCTCTTTGCAGGAAAAATTTGCACAATTATTTATAAACTTTAAAATCTAATCAATCGTAAATCAATCGTAAATCAATCTATTAATCTATGTAGGAGTTTTTATGATCAGCACAGCATACGCAATGGGACAGACCGGTGCTTCAGGAGCACCGGCAGGTGGTGGTTTTACAGCTTTTGTTCCCCTGATTCTCATGTTTGTTATTTTCTACTTCCTGTTGATACGTCCTCAACAGAAAAAAGCAAAAGAACATCAGAATATGGTAAACAATCTTAAAAAAGGAGACAGGATTGTTACTTCAGGCGGAGTGCATGGCACTATCGTATCACTTGGAGATACAACTGTATCTCTTGAAGTTGCTGAAAATGTAAAAATTAAAATTAACAGGGGTAATGTTGCTGCACTTAACCAGAAAGCATCTCCAGTTGCTCTGCAGAAAACAAAAGATAAAGAAAAGACAAAGACAAAGACAAAAAATAACAAAAGATAAAGACAAAACAAACAGAGTAGAATAAACAAAAATACAAATAACCGTGAGAGAGATACAGGAGTAATTTAGATTGAAAATATTTACATGGAGGGGAACACTCATC
>JADGBP010000063.1:6378-9459 GCA_015231395.1 Desulfamplus sp.
TAAAGACAAAAAATAACAAAAGATAAAGACAAAACAAACAGAGTAGAATAAACAAAAATACAAATAACCGTGAGAGAGATACAGGAGTAATTTAGATTGAAAATATTTACATGGAGGGGAACACTCATCGCAACTGTCATGACTGCTGCACTGATTTATCTTCTGCCCACCCTGAATACTGACATCTGGCCCCATAAAAAAATAAATCTCGGACTGGATCTTCAAGGCGGCATGCATCTGGTTCTTGAGGTGCAGACAGAAAAGGCTGTTGAAACTACAATTGAACGTACTATTGATGAGCTCAAACAGGAACTCAGAAAAAAAGAGATCAAGCATCTTGGCATATCTATGGGTAAAAACAACAGCATATCTGTAGAGTTACAGGGAGAGGAAAACCTGAATGGGTTCAACACTATTGTGACAGAGAGTTTTAATGATTTTCAAGTTGCATCCACATCTTCCGAAGGGGACAAACATAGTGTGGTGCTGGCTCTTCCCGATAAAGAAGCCATAAATATACAAAAAATGGCCACAGAACAGGCTCTTGAGACCATAAGAAACCGTATTGATGAATTTGGTGTCAGTGAACCTGATATAAGAATACAAGGCGAAAACAGAATTCAGATCCAACTGCCAGGCATTAAAGATACAAAACGTGCCAAAGCTCTGATTGGAAGAACCGCAAGGCTCAATTTCCAGCTTGTGGATGAGAATGCAAATCCTGAAGCTGCCGTAAAAGGTTCTGTCCCCCCGGGAGACGAACTTCTCTATCAGATGAAAGAAAATAATGCATCAGGCTCAAGCTCCAAAATTCCTTTTTTAATCCAGAAAAGGGTGCTTCTGGATGGAAGTGCTCTTACCAATGCCAGGGTAGAGATAGACTCCCAGTTTAATGAACCCTATGTAAGTATTGAATTTGACCGGAAAGGTGCAAGAATATTCGAGAGAATTACAGGCGAAAACATCAAGAAACGGCTGGCTATTGTACTTGATAAAAATGTCTATTCCGCACCGGTAATACAAGATAAGATCGCTGGTGGAAAAGCAAGGATTACAGGCAATTTTACAATGGAAGAGGCAAAGGATCTGGCTATTGTTCTTCGGGCAGGAGCACTTCCAGCACCTGTTAAGATCATTGAAGAGCGGACAGTCGGGCCAACTCTGGGAGCAGATTCTATACGTATGGGGCTGATGTCCGGACTTGCCGGCTTTATCACTGTCATGCTTTTCGTGATCATGTACTATAAACGGGCAGGATTTATTGCCAATTTGGCTCTTATAGCAAATATGGTTCTTATTGGAGGCGGACTTGCCGCGTTTCAGGCAACGCTGACACTTCCCGGTATTGCGGGTATTATTCTTACCATTGGCATGGCGGTTGATGCCAATGTTCTTATTTATGAGAGAATACGAGAGGAGATTGCGGCAGGCAGGACACCTATTGCATCTGTAAATGCGGGGTTTGAACGGGCTGCGTTAACTATTTTGGACGCCAACGTTACAACACTCATTGTGGCAATAGTCCTTTTTCAATTTGGAACGGGTCCTGTGAAAGGGTTTGCAGTTACACTTACAATGGGTATTCTCTCCAGTCTTTTTACAGCTCTGGTACTCTCAAGAAGTATTTTTGAATATTTTGTTTCTACAAGAAAAGTGTCCCAGTTGAGCATATAAAAGTAAGTTGAGCATATAAAAGTAAAAAAATCGCTTGAATCGACCTATCCACGCCACAGGACGTGGTTTTAAAGTTCTAATAAACATGAAGGAATATAACAGATAATGCAGTTTATAAAACCTGATATTAATATTAATTTTACAGGCAACAGAGTAAAGGCGTATGCCTTCTCTATTGTCTTGATCGTCATCAGCATAGTATCGCTTGTGATTCATGGTGGCCCGAACTATGGAATTGATTTTTCCGGAGGGACACTGGTACAGGTAAAATTTAACCAGAATATTCAGATTGAGAAGATTCGTAACGGTCTTAACACAATGGGTCTTCAAAACACATCTGTTCAGAATTTCGGAGAAGAGGAGAATAGTGAGTTTCTTATCCGCACAAGTAATTCCGAAATGAGCGGAGACGGCTTGTCTCAGGCTGTTACCGAGGCATTAAAAGGGTCAACTGGTGCTGAACCGGAAATCAGACGTGTTGAAATGGTAGGACCTCAGGTGGGAAGTGATTTAAGAACACAAGCACTTCTTGCCATATTTTACTCTCTGCTGTTTATAACAATATATATATCCGGCAGATTTGAGATGAAATGGATTTTGTCCGGTGTTCTTGCAGGAGCATTGATGTCAGCTGTATATTTTTTATCCATATTCAAAGTTGGGATACCATTTCTGATTGCAGCTGCTCTTGTTATAACCATAGCACTCTTTTGGTATATGAATCTTAAATATGCCATGGGGGCTATTATTGCTTTAATCCATGATGTAATCATAACCGTTGGTGTCTTTTCCATACTTAATCTTGAGTTTTCCCTTCAAATAGTAGCCGCCTTGCTGACAATCATTGGGTATTCTCTGAACGACACCATAATTGTATTTGACAGAATAAGAGAAAACATCACAAGTCTCAACAAACTCCCTTTAGAAAAAATAATAAATAGAAGTATTAACGAGACTTTAAGTAGAACCATTCTTACTGGAGGCACCACGCTTATTGTTCTGCTTGCTCTCTTCTTTCTGGGTGGCGAGATTATACATAACTTTGCTTTTGCCATGATTGTGGGTATTGTTATTGGTACATACTCTTCAATTTTTGTTGCGAGTCCTATTTTGCTTGCAGCAACAAAAAAATAATATGGTACTTTCATGAGACAAATCTCCAGATTTTTTGTAATTGCTATGTTTTTTTCGGCATCTGCTTTAATGTTTTCCTGTGCTGTACCCGCCAAGAAAGCAAAGCCAGCAGGACAAAAATCTGGAGAATCTCAAAATTCTGCTCTGCCTGCTGAACAGCGTCTTGACGAGGTGGAAATAAGGCTTCAAAAAATAGAAAAGATGCTGGGGATAAAGAGCACACAAAAACAGTCTGTTAAAGAACAGTTTCTTGATGAACAGTTTGTTGATGAA
>JADGBP010000064.1:0-3797 GCA_015231395.1 Desulfamplus sp.
ACACGTACTGGTTCAAGCCATTCAAGACCTTTCCAGTCAAAGGAGTTCAGGCCTGGAAGTTCTGCTGTAACTGATCCAGACTCATCACATACAAAGACTATTCTTGGCTTTTTTGTACCAACATCGTCAGGGCGGAAACCTCTTGCCTGTGCAATCATAAGCAGAGTCTCCCTGATAGCAGCTAAAGGTTTACGCTCAAAGATTCCAGTAACATTGTCAGCCTTGTCATATCCATATATATCTACTCCACCGTTTACCGCACAGAATACAATTTTTATAGAGGGGTCATTAAGATATTGAGTGCCAACCAATTTTTGACCTATGTCATCAGCAATTATAAGCACATCAGGTTTCCAGTTCTTGATGGTAAGCTGAGCTGTGGATGCGGCTGTTCTCTTAAAATCATCAGATGTCTGATTTTTAAGATCCATATAGTAGTGCCGTACTGTTATATCCTGATGCCCTTCAAAAACCCGTCGAATACCCTCATCCATCTGGATAACCCATGGATAATCTGTATGGTAACTGTGCATAACCAGTATTCTGGGTTTCTGTGCTTTCTGGGCAAGAATAAAACCGCCTACAAGTATCACCAGAATCACTTTTAAAACTATGGGAAAATTCTTTTTAATATTCATATTATATTCATATACCTCCAAAATGGTATTGAAGCATAAATTGCCAGCACTCGACCAATGATCATCAGAATGTTGAATACAATGATTCTCCGCTCGTCATATACACTCTCAAGAGAGTTGGAACCGAGAATCTCCTTAAGCTGGATAAAATAGCCGCACTGATAGGAAAATATATATGCCTCCGCCATGGTCAGAATGATAAAGCCCACAATCCAGGGCGAAATCCCTGCTGAATTTGCCAGAGGGAACAGGGCAGTGACAAAAAGAATCACCGTAATGGGTTCAGGCAGAAAAAGGCGAACAATGACTATAACAGCACAGAGCAGGCCTATAAACAAAGGCAGACTGGTTTTCATATAATCGCCAAGCCATCCTAAATTATCCGCCACCAGCTTATCCAGACCGGTTGCGGACATGACCGGTAGCCATGCAATAATGGCACCGACAAAAATCAGTGTTGTCCAGTCAATATGGGATTTGATTTCATTTTTTCCGATAAATCCGAATAGAATCAGCACTGTCAGAATTGCGAACGACATCCAGGGAATATCTATTTTGTGAACCGATGTAAACAAAATGCCTATAACCAGAATAGCTATGGATCCCAAGGCAGTCCACTCCAATGAGGAGACCGGTCCCAAAACCTTCAACTGTTTGGATATAATATTTCGTGAAATTTTAAAATTACGGGCATCTTTGAAAACAAACCATGAGATGGCAAAAAACATACTTAGCATGAGTATGCCTGTAAATGATGCCGCAAAAAGCCAGTTAAGCCACTGAAAGGCAAATTGGGTTTGATAGTCAAATAATCCCAAAACTATCAGGTTGGCAGGTTTTCCAGTAAGAAACACGGATGCCATCAGACCTACACCGCCAAGAGTGCTGTTGACAAAGTTTGCACCCAAAACATCTTTTTGTCGCGGTTCTGAAGCCCCCATAAGATCCACAAGAAACGGTGATATTATAGCCGTCCTGGCACCTTGGGAGGGTACAACCGGAGTTAGGATCAATCCGCTGCAAAACAGACTGACGCTATACCAGAAAGAGGATGAAGGCACGAGATTTAAAATAAGCAGGGAAAGTCGGAATGTCAGTCCGGAAACAACCATCACAGCCCCCACCCCGAAAACGCTCAGAAGCATGAAAAAACTGCCCGAGGCAAATCCCGATACTGCAACACTCGGAGGAACAATATCCAGCAGAATTACCATGAGAACTACAAAAAGCGGTGGTGCAAACGCAGGCACGATATTAAATATCCACATGAATACCGCTGATGCGATGATTGCTATATAGTAGGCGGTGTTCTTTTCAAGTCCAAAATGTGATGCAGTAATCCAGACTCCAAGTGTACCCAGTAATGTTATGATCCATCCTAAAGTTTCCTTGACAGGAAAAGGGTCCTGTTTCTCTAATGTATCAAGAGAACCTTTTTTTTGCACAATTTTTTCAGGCGTGGCAATGTCCCGATTTGTATAAGATTGAAAAAAATGGTTTTTAATTTCCGGAGAAGTATTAGCGATATTAATAAGATCCCTTGCCGGAATCACTATTACATCAGATGGTTCCGAAGCAATGATGGAGAGATTATAATCTTCTGCTCCCAACACAGCTTCCTGCCCTAAATATCCGCCGGATATGGGATCTATTTTACGCCGATCTATCTCGGTTTGCGATCCCTGTCTCAGAAATTTGAACGCACCACTCTCAATAAGAAATACCTTATCAGCAGGGTCGTTTTCCCGAATCAGAATTTCACCTTTTTTAACATTGCGATATTCCACATGCATCAGCATGTGAGCCAGATCGCTTGAGGATGCTTTTTTCATAATAGGATCAGAAAGAAGCGTGTCCAAACGTGAGTGTTCAGACGATATTACAGATGGTTCAATTAATGTTGTCATAACCCGTTACCTGTAAAATTAATTTTAAAAAAAGTCAGGATGTCTCTTTAAAAAAGATCAGTATGTCTCTTTAAAAAAGATCAGTATGTGTCTTTAAAAATTAAGATGTGTCTTTTAAAAAATGTTTAATATATCAACGTAAAATAAAACTCAACAGGAATAAAATTGCATATGGTGGCAAGAAGAAAAAAGTAATAAAATGCATCTGGTGGCAAGAAGAAAAAAGTAATAAAATGCATCTGGCGGCAAGATCAAAAAGCAAAGTGCAAAGAGTAAACATCAAAGAGCAAAAAGTACACATCCTCACGTTTAAAACTTAAATTGTATTCTCTTTTCTATTTTCTTTTCTATGCATATGAATGACAGGTACAATTTGTGCCTGATTCAAAGCTGCCCATATTTTTTTTGAGACGACATGCCGATACAATGTCATTTTTACATAATTTTCAACTTTAAATATAGCAAGATATTCACCAGACCAGTTACTGAAACCAAATCGCACAATAGCACTTTTAACATCTTCAACAGAAAGCATGGCATTTAACAGTATCTTTTCCACCTGTTCTGGAGGATGAGCAGGATCCACATGAATTCTTATGTTGATTGAGTAAGTATTATCTGGATAGTTAAAGTTTTGAATAACAGCTTCTGACGCCATGCTGTTAGGAATGCTTATGATGTTATTGGCTCTTGTACGTATTCGGGTAGTACGCCATGTAATATCAATGACCTCGCCTTCATTGATGTCATTGATGATAATCCAGTCACCAATCCGGAAAGGTCGTTCTATATTGATGGCAATTCCGGAAAATATATTTGAAATATTAATCTGTATGGCAAGACCGATAATCATGGCTATGACGCCTGAAGTTGCCAAAAGACTTGTGATTTTCTGATCAAATACAAAGGCTATAATTCCAAAAAAAACCAGTACCCATATAATGAAGGCCACGCACCGGCGTACAAGCTGGGGTATGGTTCTGTTTGCTCGTTTTTCAAGAGGAATCCAGATAAACAGTTCAACTGCCGTGCCCAAAAAAAATGCTGGAATGACCCACCAAAGAATGTCAAAGACATTTATAATAATTTCCATATAATGGAAATCAATTCTTTCAACAATCCATTGCAATAAAACCATTTCCCCGCTTAAAAGAAGAATAGAGGCAGATACAAATTGAATCAGTAAGAATATTTTTTTTTGAGAAAATGATTTTGTCTGCTGTCGTAATTCTGCTTTAGGGGATGATTCTGT
>JADGBP010000064.1:3894-7655 GCA_015231395.1 Desulfamplus sp.
AATTCTGCTTTAGGGGATGATTCTACTTTAGGGAGTGATTCTGTTTGTGCGAGTGATTTTTTTTGCACAAATAATTTTCTTTTCAGTTTAGGAAATAAAAAAAATAATACTATAAAAATAGAGCTGCAGGAGAGATATACGGCTAATTCCAAAGGGATATTCCGCCTGATTCTGAATTCTACTTTCTTGATACGGATTCCGATATTAAATCTGGAGTAATCTACTATTCCGGATTGAATACTCAGATGATCCGGATTGCCCAAAGACTCTTTTTCTGAAATCCCCTGATAGAAAGCAGCACGGCTGACTGTCCAGCCGTATTCAGGGTTTAGTGCCTGAGAGTTTCTTATGTTTTCGCTAAAAGAGTCTGTCAATCCCATTCCAAGGATATCTGTTACATAAATAAGATTGGATCTGGGGATATCACGATGGCGAAATCCTATTCCTAAGACA
The DNA here is from genome assembly GCA_015231395.1 of Desulfamplus sp. GTDB lineage: Bacteria > Desulfobacterota > Desulfobacteria > Desulfobacterales > Desulfobacteraceae > Desulfamplus. Next base: position 4,348 of record JADGBP010000064.1, read on the forward strand.
TGTTCGCCAAAAATGCGGCGATCTGTAAAAGAGTCCATCATAAAACGACCTTTTACATGATACAGACGATAGGCGATCCGATCCGTGATTTTTTCATCTATAGGTTTTCCCATATCAACCGGCTCCACAGCATTGAGAAATTCTATTTTCTCTGGTTCGATATTTCCGTAATACCGGAACCAGATATTAAAATCTGCCATAAAAGTCAGCGAGTCCGTATCAATTTCAGAGAGTTGATTGATTTTCATACCAGTATAGACCACATTGGTCTTGTACATATATTTGTTATCTACAATGGCTACCCGCTCGTCTCTGAGGGATTCATCAAAATCGGGAATTTCGTTGATATCACGGATCTCCTGCAACTGGATTGGAGCGGATATCAGCTTCTGATTTTTGAAAACTCCCATTGAAACGGGTTTGGACGGATCTCCATTTTCATTAAAATATGTAAATCCGGTCACGCCTTCTACTGCATCAAGCGGCGTTTTAATTGAAGCGAGGTAATCCCTGATTTTTTTTCGGTCATCTTTCAGTTCGTCTTGTTTTGCAGTTATTCCGGCGTTCAGGAGAGATTTATGGATTATTTTTGCTGCGTCATATGAAAATGCGGCACGCCGGTTTGCCTCTTCGTTATATTTTAATTGGTAGGATTCCATAAATGCCTGGACATTTTCATCTGCCGTATCAAAAATGATGCCGCTTGCCGCATACATGCCGTTAGTATAATACCCGGGATTCGCCCTCTCTTTGATAGACTCATCGAATTGTTTCAAAAATTCGGGAGAATCAATACCGGCTGCAAAGAGAACCGGATTTTGAATGCCGCTGTCTCTGAGCAATTTTATAAGCTTGAAGCCTTCCGGTGGATGGAGGGCAAGAAAAATGAGACCGGCATTGCCGGCATTGTCCCGTAATTCATCAACAATCTGTTTTAACCGCAAATCTAAATATTGCTTCATTCGCAAATCCAGAGTTTGATCCTTTAGCTCATATTGCCATACATGTTGGACAATTCCTCCCAAATCTTGATACGTTTTTTTAAAGATAGCAGCAAGATTAGCTCCGTAGTCAAGATCTTCATGAATGATACTAATGGTGTTGTTATGGAAAACCTTGGCAATATAATTTGCAAGAAAACGTCCTTGAAAATCATTATTAAATGTTACTCTGAAATACCACTCATTGTCTTTAGTAACCATCACATCAGTGGATGTGGGAGAAAGAGCCGGAATTTGATGCTGTTTGTAAATTCTGCCTCCGTTGATAGAGCAGGAGCTGCTCTCATGACCTATAATCGCAACAGCTTTATTGTCTTTTATGATCTCAAGTGCTTTTTCTTCTGCCTGTGCCGCATCATCTGCATCATCATACATATCCAGAACGATTTTACTGCCATTTACTCCGCCAGCATTATTGACCGCATCAAAATAGAGTTTTGTGCCTTGAATGACGGCTTTGCCGTTAGACGCGTTTGGACCTGATATGGGGCATACCAAGGCAATATGAATATCGTTTGATTTTTTGGAAAATAGTTTAAAAGTTAAGAGTTTATTGGAGATTGCATCAATAATATTCAGACCGCCTGATTTTTTGTTAATATCTACGGATTCTTTATCAATGCTTACCGATTTTTTATCAATATTTACAGATTCTTCTATGGCAGGTTCTTCAAAAAAGAGATTATTTGAGATAACAATTGGCAAAACGAGCAGAACCACCAGAACGAGCATTATCAGAGATACTGCTTTGAATATTGTTTTTTTTGATGTTTTCATAATTATCAAGAAATGTGCTCATCGCCTCAGATATAAAATGCGTTGTTTACCATGAAAACACATTCTGGTTTTCATGGTCGGGGGGGTGGCAGAAACCCTGCCATGAGTTTTTACCTTAAGATACAAGATGTCATTAAGTGTCTTTAGAACCTGATTTTACAAGTGTCTTTAGAACCTGATTTTACAGAATGATTTTACAGGCTGTTGTAGTGCCTTACTTGTCTGATTTGGTTGATGTTATAGAACCTGATTTGTTGTCTTTAATCAGGCTCCATAACAGAATTACAACAGGATACAGAAGTATTAAAACAGGATTTAGAGATTATATACATCTTCTCCTTTGATAACTTTGATATTGTTGTGATTCAAAATTGAGATCGCCTTATCCAGATCGTGGAAACGGAATATCATTATTGCATTGTGACTTTTGGGGTTGGCAAAGGCGTACATGTATTCAACATTAATTCCTTCTGATGTGAGCGGGTCGAGTACATTGTTGAGTCCTCCCGGAACATCTGCCACCTCAATAGCGAGAACATTGGTTTTGCCCACGGTAAAGCCTTCGTCTCTCAATGCTTTTTCTGCGGTTTTGTTATCATTTACAATTAGTCTGAGTATTCCGAAATCCGTTGTGTCTGCAAGAGAGAGTGCTCTGATGTTAACGTTGGCATCTCTTAGAATGGCTGTAACCTCGGCAAGTCGACCGGCCTTGTTTTCAAGAAAAATTGAAATCTGCTCAACTCTCATGGTTTTATAACTCCTTTATTATCTTGTTATTCAGGAATTTCAATCTTGCAACAATTGCAGCTAAGCTGCTTATGTTCTCTCTTATCATAAATGGTCATGACCGGATTCCGGTCACTCTGAACAAACAATAAAAATTATTTATGACATTTTTCTTTTATCAATCACTCTTATTGCTTTGCCTTCACTTCTTTGAATGGTCTTGGGTTCAACCAGCTTGATTTTTGCTGAAACGCCTAAATACTCCTTGATATCATTGGAAAGCTTGTGTTCCATATTCTGGAGAGTCTTAATTTCATCAGAAAAGAATTCCTGCCCAACCTCAACCATAACAGTGAGAGTATCGAGATTATCAATCCTGTCAACAACAAGCTGGTAGTGTGGCTGAATATCTCTGCTCTTCATAAGCACGCTTTCTATCTGGGACGGGAATACATTTACCCCTCGGATAATAAGCATGTCGTCTGTTCTGCCGGACACTTTTTTCATTCTTACATGGGTGCGACCGCATATGCATGGCTCAGGGTTTAAAGATGTTATATCTCTTGTTCTGTAACGGATAATAGGGAATGCTTCTTTGGTGATAGAGGTAAATACAAGTTCTCCTGTCTCACCATGTGGGAGCACCTCACCTGTTTCAGGATTAATAATCTCGGCGATAAAATGATCTTCAAAGATATGCAGACCCTTTTGAGCCTCATGGCATTCAATTGAAACTCCCGGACCCATAACCTCACTTAATCCATAAATATCAATAGCTTTAAGATGAAGTTTTGCCTCCAGATC
>JADGBP010000064.1:7755-9445 GCA_015231395.1 Desulfamplus sp.
TAAAATGATCTTCAAAGATATGCAGACCCTTTTGAGCCTCATGGCATTCAATTGAAACTCCCGGACCCATAACCTCACTTAATCCATAAATATCAATAGCTTTAAGATGAAGTTTTGCCTCCAGATCTATTCGCATGTCTTCTGACCACGGCTCTGCACCGAAAATTCCGCATTTGAAATTCAAATCCTCAAAGGAAACTCCCATCTCCTGAGCCACTTCAGCAAGGTGCAGAATGTATGAAGGAGTTCCTGTGAGCACTGTGGGTTTAAAGTCTTTCATTATGATTATCTGCCGCTTGGTGTTACCTCCTGATACAGGTATAACCGATGCCCCAAGCCTTTCAGCACCGTAATGGACGCCAAGACCTCCAGTAAACAACCCATATCCATAGGCGTTATGCACAATATCTTTACTGGTGGCACCGCCTGCGGCAAGACTTCTTGCCATAAGCTCTGCCCATGTTGAAATATCTCTTTTTGTATATCCTACCACTGTTGGTGTTCCGGTTGTCCCGGAAGATGCATGAATGCGCACCACATTCTCCATTGGCACAGCAAACATTCCATAAGGGTAATTGTCCCTAAGGTCTTGTTTGACAGTAAACGGAATCCGTTCAAGATCTTTGAGATTCCTTATGTCAGAAGGGGTAATGCCGGCTTTGGTAAAACTTTCTCGGTAAAATGGAACAGTTGCATAAACACGTTCCAGAGTGGTTTTAAGACGGCTGAACTGTATGGATTCAAGGGCCTCCCTTGGCATGGTTTCAAAATCCATATTATAAATTGGCATTGCTCTTTACTCCATTATAAATTTGGTATTGATCTTTTACTCTTCAAAAGATCCTTTAAAATCTGCTTTGCGTTTCTCAAGAAACGCAGATGTTCCTTCTGCCGCATCTTTGCTTGCCATACACAGACCAAACGCGTCGGCTTCAAAACGGCATCCGGTTTCAAGGTCAACATCTTTGCCGCATCCAATAGCCTCTTTGGCAGCCCGTACTGAAACAGCCCCTTTGGCGGCAATCGCCATAGCTGTCTTCATAACTTCTTCCATCAGCGAGTCGGGCGTGCAAACCTTGTTAACAATTCCATAACTCTGTGCATCTTTTGCGGAAAATGTCCTGCCAGTAAAGACAAGTTCCTTTGCCATGTTGGTTCCAACCAGCCTTGCGAGCCGCTGAGTTCCTCCAAAACCTGGAATCAATCCCAATGTTATTTCAGGAAGTCCAAATACGGCTTTTTCCGATGCATATATAAAATCGCAAGCCAGAGCCACTTCTGTACCGCCGCCAAGAGCAAATCCATTAACTGCCGCAATGACCGGAATCGGAAGACTTTCCAGTCGGGAAAAAAGTTTCTGCCCCTTTGTGGCGAAACGTTTGGCAAGAAGAGGATTCATTTTTGCAAGTTCTGAAATGTCAGCACCGGCAACAAAAGCCTTTTCTCCGGCACCGGTAAGAATCAGCACTCTGATCTCCTGGTTTTTTTCAACTTCATCAAGAACAGTGCCAAACTCTTCAAGTAAAGCCTGATTCAGAGCATTGAGTGCTTTGGGTCTGTTAAATTTCAATGTGGCGATTCTGTTTTCAATTTCAAAAATAAGATTTTCAAAAGCCATTTTCTTCTCCTTTTGTTATTATTATCAACAAAATAATCAATATAACAAGCGGCTAATTTGCTTGCTTATATT
>JADGBP010000065.1 GCA_015231395.1 Desulfamplus sp.
TGTTAACAGCAGCAACCGCGTTATCCAAAAGATTTATAAACGCCTGCTTCATCTGTTGTCGGTCAAGAAGAAATCCTGGAAGATCAGAAGGATATGAAAATTGTATATCCACATTTTCAAGACCTTCTCTGTAAAGAGCTATAGTTTCTTGAATAATACGCTCAATTCTCGCACTTACCATATGGGTATCGGGAAATTTTGCAAAGACTGAAAATTCGTTCACAAGGTTTCTTATTAAATCTACATGTTCCACAATCATGTCAATACACTGGTCAAACACATCTTCTTGAATAGTTTTTGAATATTTTCGCTTCAGCCTCTGTGCAGAAAGTTTTATAGGCGTCAGGGGATTTTTGACTTCATGGGCAATGCGTCGAGCAACTTCCCTCCACGCTACTACACGCTGAGCTTTTTCAAGTTCAGTCACATCATCAAACACCATTACGGTTCCTATGTTTTCTCCGCTGCTGCCAGTTCCATTGTTGATAGTTCCATTCTTGCCAGTTCCATTCTTGCCAGTTCCATTGTTGCCAGTTCCATTCTTCTCTGCCACTTCCGCTCTAAGTGCTATGAAGTGTGCCATAAAGTATCTTGGTGAACCATTGATGGGAAAAGTCAAGGGAAGCTGTACATGATTCAGGGAAGCCGGCATCTCTCGATATATTTTCTCGGCAAATTGAAGCAGCTCTCCCTTTAATGTCTCACGATAGTGGCGATGAAGAATATCAATACCGGTAAGATTAAGCATGTTTTCTGCAGATTTGTTGATAGTAGTAACAAAGCCTGAGCGGTCAACCGAAATTACACCGGCAGAGATGTTCCGCAGAACAATCTCCATGTATTGCCTGCTTTTCTCAATCTCTTCATTCTGAGTTTCCACCATTTTTTTTGATGCCGCAAGTTTTTCTCTTCCGCTGGCAAGTTCTCTTGTCATGGAGTTAAAGGAGTCAATAAGCATGGCAATTTCATCATCACCCTCAAACTCAATGATATAGTTCAAGTCTCCCCGAGTGAGCCGTTCGGTGCCCTCTGCAAGTTTCATTATGGGAACCGTAATGGATTTTGCAAGGTAAAATCCAAGCCATACAGCACAGAAGATAACAAGCAGGGCAACTATGGACAGAGCAATATAATTGGATACCTGAATTGGTTTTTTCATCATTATAAGCTGCTGATACTCTTCTACGCCTTTAGAAATAGAAGCAAGATGAGCGGAAAGTTCAGGAGATATCAGGACAGAGGCAACCAAAAAAGCGTGGGCATTGTCAGGTACGGAACCAGATGGTATAGTAACAATGGTTTTAATGATCTCTCCCGTGGACATCTGTTCTGAAAATGTCCTGGCACCGGTCACGATATCAACTCGCATTAAATCATCAAAGGTCAGAAGAGGAAAAGAGATATTGCCAAAATCAGCAGGTAGGGACAGCACCAAACGTTTTGCATCGCGGGTATATATTTCCAGAGCGTAGAGGTCAAATGTTTTACGGAGCATCTCCCCGTAGAGATTCATGGCTTCTCTTTTTTCAGGGCTGTTAATGTCGGGTAGTCTCTTATGTCTATCTTTTTTATCAGGAGTTAATACAAGATTGTTTCCTGCTGATTTTTTTGAGGATATATTCGGCGATATGTTTGATGGAATAAGATTTTCAATATCTATGTAATAGACAGCCTGTCTGGCAAAAAAGAGATTTTTTTCTTCCAGTTGCCTATAAAGAAGTCTTCCTACAGCGAGAGAATTTTCAAGAGCATGCTCAACTGGAACATTGAACCAGAAGGCAATGCTTGTTGAAATAAAATGTATGGAAAAAAAGAAGAGAACACTTGTAGGAACAAGCGAGAGGGTAATGAATGCTGCCACTAATTTTGTTTTGAATTTTGTTCCGAGGATTTTGTTCTTTTTTTCATAGTAGAGTTTGGCAAGATTCCGGAAAACTAAAAGTATGAGTGTAAGGAGCAGCAAAAGGTTGGTATTTATGAGAATAAACATCAACACGGTGTTTGATACCGGAATAGAATTTCCAAAACCGGTTATTTTTATCTCAACAAAGGTAAGAAGAGCAACAGTAAGCAGAATGACAACAATCAGTATGCCCTCTTTTTTCCTTTTTTTCTTTTCAAGCAATTGGTTGTTCATAAGAATGGTGCAGGAAACCGCTATCCCTTCAGGGTAGCGGAGGAATGCACCCCTCCTTTTAGTTTGTTGTTAAAGAAAAGTTTTGCATGGGAAGAATCTCTCCATGCAAAACTGTTTTTACTCAAATTAATGAGTATCAGCCTTACGGCTGTAATGTTTGCCTCGACAAAGTTATAATGGCTTTTTACGCTCGACACACTGGCTTTAGACCTTTACACCTGTTTAATGCCGGACAACAGAGCTTGGAACTGGCACGCATTCCAAGGTGTTATGACCAAAATAACGTAGTTCCAAAGAACTTAGTCTGGTCAACAAGGCTTGCAGGCTTTAGTAGCTTACAAGCCCCTACCCTTCAGGGTAGGGGTCGTTGACAATGATTAATCTTTTACTCTTGTTTTTGACAGGAAGTCATGCGTAACATTTTCTTGTTTATTTCATCATGACTTTTGTGTATAAGAACCATGTCAATCAAAATAAGAACCATGTCAATCAAAATCAGCTTGCCACTCATGAGAAAATAAGAAACTCATCACCAACGAGAAATACAACATTTCAACTAATTACGCGGGTAAATGGATACTTGAAACAAGGCATTAATTTATTTAAAGGATGGGAATATGTTTTATGAAGCTCAATACCAGCCGCTGGACACTAAAAATTTAAACGACAAAGCCAAACTGTTTATAGGAAAAAAAATTGCGGTTCAAGATGGGGGCCAAGAAGAACTGACACCAAGAAAAAAAACGGTAGTCTATATTGCGTCTCCCAATTTTGGACTAATCCCCAATTATGATCTTCAAAATATCACAAGTATTTCTTATGGTAAGTGGATTAATTTAAACGAAGCCAACAAGCAGCTTTTGGCTTCAAAAAAATAGGCTTCTTCAGAATAGTCTATTTATTTCCTTATTGTCTATTTATTTCCTTCCTACATTCGTTTTTCGTTTAATTCTTACGGCATCCTTTTATCGTTAAAACACATTTTTGCTTTCATGATCTGGAGTGTGGACAAAACCCGTCCATAAGTGTTTACCGTTAAAACACATTTTGGATTTTAATGGTCAGGGGCGACCAAAATTCGGGCATAAGTGTTTACCGTTAAAACACATCTTGCAACTTAATAAACTAAAAGGAGGAGGTGCATTTCTCTGTTATCTTGTTACCCTAAAGAGTTACCCTAAAGAGATAGCAGTTTTCTGCACCAGCACAAAAAATTATGAATTTTATAATCATTGGAGGAGATGCCGCCGGTATGAGTGCGGCAAGCAGAGCTAAAAGGAACAATCCTCAGATAGATGTGACAGTATTGGAAAAAACCCTGGATGTCTCATACAGTGCATGCGGTATGCCATATAATATTGCAGATCCGGCAAGAGATATGAATGACCTTGTTGTAAGAAAAGCAGATGAGTTCAGAACAAAAAACAAAATCAATCTAATGACCGGACATATGGTCAATAGAATCGACACTGCAACTAAAACCGTTTCAGGTATTATATTTTCAGATATTATAGCTTTAGGTAGCAATTCGTCTGTTGTAAATACTGATGATACTCATCAAGATGTTGTCAATACCTGTGATGCTCGTCAAGATGTTGTCAATACTGATGATGCTCGTCAAGATTTTTCATATTCATATGACAAACTTCTTATTGCCACTGGAGCAACTCCAGTTATCCCTGATCTCCCAGGTTTTGACCTGCCTGGGGTAATGCCTCTGAAAAATCTTGAACAGGGAAGAAAAATCAAGGCATTCATTGAAAAAAATAATGTTCAAAAAGCTGTAATCATCGGCATGGGATACATCGGGCTTGAAATGTGCGAGGCATTAAGGGCACGTTCCATTCAGGTAACCATGGTAAAGCCAGGCAGTCAGTTTTTGCCATGGATGAAACCTGAGCTTGCAGACTTTGTGAAACAGGAGCTGGATGCAAATGGTATCAAGCTATGTTATGGTAAAATTAAAAAAATTGAACATCAATCCAGTAGCAAACACACCCTTTCTGTTGTATGTGAAAATTTCACCCTTGATGCTGATATGGTCATTGTAGCTTCAGGTGTCAAGCCATGCAGTGACCTTGCAATAGCAGCGGGTCTTAAGGTCAGTGTTGCCAATTCTATAGCTGTGGATAAAACTCTCAAAACCTCAAATGATAATATTTATGCAGCCGGAGACTGTGCAGACGCATTTAATGTGGTAAGTGGTGAAAAATGCTGGATTCCCTTGGCTCTAAGGGCTAACAGAGCTGGATGGGCTGTTGCAGACAATGTGTGCGGTATTAAAACTGAGCTGCAGGGGGTTGCGGGAACTGCAGTATTTAAAATGTTTGATCTTCAGATAACACGCACAGGGCTTTCAGTAAAAGAGGCACTGGCATCAGGTTTTGATCCGGTTGAGGTTATTATTCAAACCAGATCAAAAGCACATGGGCATCCAGGTTCTAATACGATACATGTTGCCATGACTGGAGACAAGAGAACTGGTTTGCTGCTGGGAGTTCAGATGGTTGGCAAAGATGGGGTTGCACATCGCATCAATGCACCGGCTGTAGCACTCCATGCCAAAATGACAGTCGCAGAGTTTGCCCAGACAGATCTTGGTTATGCTCCGCCTTTTGGACCAGTATGGGATCCTGTGCTAACTGCTGCAAATCAACTTCTGAAAAAAATGTAGCCGTTTGATAATCGGAATGACACTTGATGATTAGGAATGAGGACGAAATAACTTCCCCGTTCCTTGCTTGATGATTTGTTGTCCTTATGTCTATTGCTAAGGAATGAGTCCGAAATAACTTACCCAAACTCCCCCTCTCCAGATATGGAGAGGGGGCTGGGGGGTGAGGTAAATGGGCAGGTTATTTAAAACCGGTTCCTAAATTGTTGTGTCAAGTGTCAACTTAATTGATCAAAGCCACAAAACTCCCATTTGCCCAAAAGAGCATTTTTATTGATGGAAGCCTTGATTTGCCTGAGAAATCCGCGTCTTGGTATCTCCTGTGCTCCCATGGAGACAAGATGTTTTGTTGTCACCTGACAGTCAATGATATCAAACTCGTGATGTTTCAGATGAGAGCATAAGGCAACAAGAGCAGTTTTTGACGCATCACTTATATACGAGAACATTGATTCTCCGAAAAATGCCCTCCCAATAGATACACCGTAGAGCCCACCCGCCAGTTTCCCATCTTTCCATATCTCCACGGAATGGGCATACCCGAGTTTGTGAAGCTCAATGTAGGCTTGAATCATTGTATCCACAAGCCATGTGCCTGTGCGATTTTCATCTCTGAATTGACTACAGGCATGAATTACATCTTCAAATGCTCTGTCCATGGTTATGGTAAAATATGATTTTCTGATTTTTTTCTTAAGGCTTTTAGAAATGTTGATTCCATCAGGGTAAAGCACAAGTCTTGGATCAGGAGACCACCAGAGAATTGGCTGTCCCTCGGAAAACCATGGAAAGATTCCATTTTTGTATGCATTGATAAGTCGCTGGGGGGAGAGGTCTCCTCCAACACAGAGGAGACCATCTTCTCTTGCAAGGTGTGCAGGTGGGAATTCTATATCAAGTTTGTGTTTGATATCAGATTTGTGTTCGATATCAAGTTTGTGTTTGATATCAGATTTGTGTTTGATATCAGATTTGTGTTTGATATCAGATTTGTGTTTGATATCAGATTTGTGTCTAATATCCATAATGATATCGCTGTCAATGTCATCGGGCAACATGAAAATAGGCATATGAAGTCAGTATTTTACTCTTTGAATTTAAACGTAAGTTCATCATCTTTGACTGCAATAGAGACATTCCCTCCTTTTTCAAGAGCTCCAAACAGTATTTCGTCTGTCAGAATATCCTTGATTTTGGTCTGTATGAGACGGTCCAGAGGTCTTGCTCCAAATTTGGGGTTATACCCTTTTTCAGCCAGCCATGACCTGACTTTAGGTGTATATTTCAAAGAGATATTTTTATTACCAAGAAGTTCTTTGAGCTCATTCATCCCCTTGTCCACTATAAGTTCCATAATCTCCTGGGACAAGGAATCAAACTGAACAACAGAATCTAGACGATTTCTGAATTCAGGGCTGAAAGTCTTTTCCACAGCCTTGAGACCCTTGGAACTGACATCTATCATCTGGTCTCCAAATCCAATTCTGTTGGAACTCATCTCTCTTGCTCCGGCATTTGAGGTCATGATGATCACTACATTTCTGAAATCCGCAGATTTTCCGTTATTATCAGTCAAAGTTGCATAATCCATAACCTGCAGAAGAATATTGAAAAGATCTTCATGTGCCTTTTCTATTTCATCAAGTAACAGGACACAATGCGGATTTTTTCTTATGCCGTCTGTCAGAATTCCGCCCTGTTCAAAACCGATATAACCTGGAGGAGCACAAATGAGTCGAGAGACCGCGTGTTTCTCCATATATTCACTCATATCAAACCGGAGAAATTTTACTCCCATATTAAGTGCGAGCTGTTTTGCCACTTCGGTTTTGCCAACACCTGTAGGACCTGTGAAAAGAAATGATCCAATAGGACGACCCGGTGCTGACAGCCCCGCACGAGAACGTTTGATGCAAGTTGAAAGAGTGGAGATCGCACTATCCTGACCAAATATAACCTGAGATAATTTTTTCTCTAAACTTTCAAGATTGGTTTTGTCTGTTGCATTAATTGTTGTGGCAGGTATTTTTGCCATTTTTGCCACAGTTTTTTCGATATCCCCTGAAAGCACATTCTTACGCCTGCTGTCACCTGACAGTCTTATAAGAGAACCTGTTTCATCAATTACATCTATAGCTTTATCCGGCAGAAACCGGTCATTGATATGTTTTGCAGAAAGCTTTGCTGCAGCCTCAAGTGATTCCTGAGTATAGTTCAACTGGTGATGTTCTTCATAGCAACTCTTAAGGCCCTTCAGAATTTCAATTGTCTCTTCCACCGAAGGTTCTGGAACTTCTATCTTTTCAAATCGCCTGGAAAGGGCACGATCCTTTTCAAAATGATTTTTATACTCCTCATAGGTGGTAGAACCCACACACCGGATAGAACCAGAGGCAAGGGCCGGTTTAAGAATATTTGAAGCATCTAACGAGCCGCTGCTGGTTGCACCGGCACCCACAACCGTATGAATTTCATCAATGAAAAGAAGGGCATTCTTTTTTGCCTCCAATGCATCAATAACATCTTTAAGCCTCTGTTCAAAATCTCCCCTGTATTTTGTTCCAGCAAGCAGAGCACCCATGTCCAGAGCAAACATTTGCGTTTTTTTAAGAAAATCAGGAACATCCCCCTGAAAGGTTTTCAATGCAATACCTTCTGCTATCGCGGTTTTGCCAACTCCCGGATCACCCACAAAAACCGGATTGTTTTTCCGTCTGCGACACAGCACCTGCATTGCACGTTCGATTTCATTTACCCTGCCGATAAGGGGATCAATTTTCCCACTCTTAGCTTTTTCAAGCAGATCTGTAGTAAACAGAGCAAGCGGATCTGGTTGTTGTTCCGGCTGCTGATTTGTTTGTCCATCTCCTTTTCGGGGCTGAGACTTGGTACTTTTTGACTCCTTGGAACCATCTTTGTTTCTCTGGGTAGATACTGCACGTTCATTATGGGAAATATACTTCAAGAGTTGAAGGCGTGTAAGTCCTTCTGCTTCAAGATAATATGCTGCATGAGAATCTTTTTCCTGAAAAATGGATGCAAGAATATCTCCAAAAGTTATCTCGCTCTTTTGAGCTGATCTGGCGTGGTTGATAGCCCTCTGAATAGTACGCTGAAAACCAATTGTCTGCTGAAGAACATAATCATTTTGATCTTTAATGGATTCCATTTTATCCTTAAAAAAAAGATCCAGATTTTCCTTTATGGTTTCAGGGTTGCCTCCACAGTTCTTAACTGTTGTATATCCTTCTCCATTATTCAGGATGGCATACAGAACATGTTCTACAGATACATATTCATGTCTTCGTTTTTTTGCCTCCTTTACAGCAAAACCAAGTGTAACTCCCAGCTCTTTGCTTATCATGATGATTACTCCTTTTCTATTGTACTTTTAAGGGGAAACTCTCTTTCCCTTGCAAGGATATGTACTGTATTTACTTTAGTTTCTGCAACATCTCTTGTATAGACACCACAGATTCCCTTCCCCTGCTCATGAACATTTAGCATAATCTGAGTTGCAATTTCAAATGGTTTGCCAAAAACACTCATGAGAATCTGAACAACAAAATCCATTGTGGTATAATCATCATTGTGTAGAATCACCTTATACATGGGCGGCTCTTCATGCTTGAAATCCGAATCTGATGATGTCTTTTTTTTTACTTCAGTATCCATTATAGTCATATAAACAAGACTCCTTTGTCAAATGCATAACACCCCACTCTTCCATATAGGATACGTCTCTTTATAATTAACAAATTTCTCTTCCAAATGAGTCAAAGATGTAGTTATACCCCACAGCATTTTTTATATTTTTTACCACTTCCGCATGGACAGGAGTCGTTTCTTCCAGTTTTAGGTTCAGTGCGTTTTACAGGTTCTCGAGTATCGGCTTCATTTGAACGGGAAAGAATCAGATTTTCATTTCGGGGTCTTTGCATTCGCTGAATATCATCAGGCTGAACCATCTGTATCCTGAAGAGGATTTCAAGTGTCTCGCCCTTTATCCTTTCAATCAATTCCTGAAACATCTCATATCCCTCTTTTTTGTAGATCACAAGAGGATTCTGCTGGGCATAACTTCTAAGACCTATACCCTCCTTAAGATGGTCCATATTAAGGAGATGTTCCTTCCAGAGCGTATCCACTGTACGGAGCATGATGAATTTCTCAAGTTTTCTGAACTCATCTTCACCAATCATGGCTTCCTGTTCGCCATATTTCGCCATTACCTTTTGTAGTATGATATTACATGCTTTTTCAGCGTCAAGATCTGGGGTTGAAAAATATGACACATCCATATCTGTGTTAAACTGGCGGTTGACAGCGTCACAAAGTCCTTGAAGATCCCACTCGGCAACCGGCATTTTATCCTGTTCAAATGATTCAAAAATTGCATCGGAACGATCTTCAATCATCTTGACAAATTCCTGTCTCAAGTCTTCGTCCTTGAGAGCCTGTCTCCTCTGCCGGTAAATGACCTCTCGTTGCTTGCAAATACTGCCACTTCAGCCTGAGACTGAACTGTGCGTACGAGTTGCTTTTGAAAGGTCAAGCTCAATTCGAGCTGGTTCTTGTATGCATACTGATAAGTAAATATCCCTGCAAAAA
>JADGBP010000066.1 GCA_015231395.1 Desulfamplus sp.
ACTTGGTATTGGTTCTTATCTTCTTGAAATTTTAGAAGGCATTGCGAGGAAGAATGGTTACAATCAGTTTGTGGCTACTGTTCTTGCAGAGAACAGAAAGATGATAAGAGTCTTTCAGAAAAGATACCCCAATTCAAAGGTGAACCACACCGGAGGCGGCGAAGTGGAAGTTATCATGGATTTTGAGCCGTTGCCTGAGAAATCGTCTGAATAATCATTGCCGCTCATGGCAGAAAAACTCTGCCATGAGCATTTAGTATGGTATTTTGTGCTATCCTGCAAACGCCTCTTCCGGCATCTCTATCAGCTTGATACCTGTTTGCACGAATGTTGTGACACTCCCAAATATTCAGGATCCTGTGCAAACGATGGGAACCACCTAACTTTTAACCTCGAAAAGGTCTGTAAAAGCTCTCATCAGCCAATGCCAGCAGTTCTTTGTCACCACGACTGTCACCATAAGCGTAAATGTGATCATACTGGCTTATGTCGTAGGCTTCTTGGACTCGGTTGACTTTTTCTATGCCGTAGCAATTCTTGGTGGCAAATTTACCAGTGAGCTTTTTGTTTTTGATTTCAAGGCGAGTGGAGATAAGATCAATGTTGTTAATGTCGCACCAAGCTTTAACCCAGCACTCCATCGATGCAGAGACGATGACGACTTTGTGCCCCTGTTCTTGATGCCATCGGATCTTTTCCATGGCCTTTGGTCGGGTGATTTTGTCTATTTCTTCACGAGAGTATCTCTCCGCAAGTTCTTGGAACTGCTCTGCATCCCAATCTTTGAAGAAGTGGGTAATGATGTTCTCTTTGGCAATGTGGTTTGGGATGAGTTTAAGGGTGTAGGCCGTCAGCATTGGGCTTAATGTGAATAAACCAATGTAGTAAGATGGTTTACCTACTGCGTACTGGATGAAATCAGTTAGGCTATCTTTTGTGGTGATGGTTCCATCGAAGTCGAAAAGAGCTAATTTATTCGACATCTAAATGAGCATTTCAGTGATTAACAAATGAACGTTTTTTGTTTTCATCATAAACCGTACTAAATTGTCCTGTATTAATTCTTTTTATGTCAAATTCTGATAACTATCTCTCAACTATACAAATATTTTTTATATTACTAATGAAGCTCTCCGCCGCAAGGGGCGGGGTATGAACCCAAAGCTTCGCAAATCAAAGTCCATATTTTGTAAAACACCACCACTATTCAGTTTTAGGGATTCATCTTTTGGAAATATGTGTAACTTACTCATGACATGCTTTTACAAAACGAAGGGTAACTATCTGATTTTATTTTTTTCAAGACCTTTGATAATCAAGGGCGTACTTTTCTAAACAAAATGTTTGACTCTACTATAACTATCTGTTTATAAAGACAATATTTTAATGTCTATTTAATCAAAGTGTGTCAGGAGTCAGTGTAAGTAAATCTATGTTTTGTGTTTTTTGTTGAACATGGGAGTTTTTAAATATGGGAGTTTTTTGCCCTCTAAAAGGGTCAAGAATAAAGAAGGTTTTACTACTATCCTGTACCCATACTTCAGCATACAATTTATATTTATCAAGACATTTACTATAATCATCGACCAAAATAGCTTCGTATTGTTGTAAAAATTGCTCACAATTAGCATCTAAGTCTTTAATTGTTGTGTTCTTTGTTTTGGTCGAAATTTTACCCGCAAATGTAGGATCATCTGGCTGGAGTTGTTCTCCCGCGAACAAAATAGTATTTTGATTCCTTAGAAAGTATTCTAAGGAATCTGAAAAACTTATTCTATGTCGATCTGATATGTATTTATTATTGATTACAACAAAAGTCGTAATCAATAATAATGTAAAAACTCCAATCAATTTTTGATGTTTGATATTAATTGTTTTTTCCCCTTGAACGTAGTCCATAACAAAAGACATCGATACAGCAAATGAAATAAAAATGATGATTGCAACAGGCAGTTGATAATAGTCGTGAACGTAGTAAACATTTGAAAAGGTCAGCCAGCCAATTAAGAAAGTGCCCAGTGAAGCAATTGATATATTAATTAGCTGACGATTAGGTTTTAAAAATAGAATTATAATGGATACTACAAAATAGATCAAAAAGAAATTGTATGGCATAAAATCAGAAAATCTTTTATATATTGTACCCCAAAATTTTAAAGAAGTTCTTAACTCCCATGTTCCAAAATACCAAATAGGGTTTTGAGCGAATTTGGCTCCATTGAAACTACCTAGAAGGGCTGTTCTAAGAAGTTCTGCACTAATGGCCAATAATACCAAGGAAATAAGTATTACTAAAAAAGGTGAATATTTTTTTAAAAAAGTGACGGCACCTTTCTTGGAGTAAAATGAGTTGTTCAGAAACAAATAAATCGAATAAAAAGCGATAAAAACAAAGGGTATAGGTGACTTTATTAGTGTTGCTATAGTTAAAAAAGGCATCACTAAAATAAGACTTTTATACGTGGTACCGACATATTGCATTACGAGTATGGCTAACAAACTAAAAGCAATTGACATGGTATCTGGTAAAAGAACCGAGTAGTAATGCAAAATAAGCGGGCTTGTGCTTATCAAAAACAGGAAAACGACACCAGAGTATTTCTTCCCTATAGATTCGCTAATAAAGTAACCAGAAGTTGCCGTGATACCCCACAAAATATAATCAACAATGCTTGTAATAACTAAGGGGTCTTTGGTGAAAAGTTTCGCTAAATTTGCGATCAACCATTGGTATATAGGTATATCAAAAATACCTTTTGAACAATTAAATCGATCAAATGGTTCAAAATTCTTAAAATCCATAAACCCTAGAATATGCCCATATACGTCCGCTTGCCTCCATGAATGATGGCCGTTTAAACCTGCATATGCTCCCGTTAAAATGTAAACAGTAGGAATAAACACTAAAAATAGAATTAAGTAGTGTTTTATACTCAAATTGTAGTTTGTATTCATATACTTATGCCTTTAAACTTCCATTCTGGTATCGCCTTGATGATTAACATTACCCAATGCCACATCCATTTAGTATAGAGCACATTCTTGTTTTTCTGTTGAGCCTTATAGATATCTTCAGCTACCTCTTCAGGCTGAGCCGTCAACTTCTTCGGAAGTTCCATCCCCTCTGTCATCTTTGTTGCCACAAATCCAGGCTTCACCGTCATCACATGCACCCTGGAATCATAGAGTCTGTTTCTAAGTCCCGAGAGATAAGCCGTAAGGGCTGCCTTGGCTGAGCCATAGATATAGTTGCTCTTCCGTCCACGATCACCAGCTACGGAACTAATACCTACGATGAAACCGCTTCTTCTCTTTTCAAAGTCATCAGCGATGATATTGAATAGACTTACTACACCTGTATAGTTGCTATCCATGATAAGTTTTGCTTCACTGAAATCTGACTGTGCCTTATCTTGATCACCAAGATATCCAATAGCTGAGATTACACCCAGTGGCTTCTCTCCCAGTTGGTCATAGAAGGACTGATGGCTCTCATAATTCAAGATATCTAGTTCCACTGGTTTGACTGTTCTTTGTGTCCTCACTGTGATGTCATTAACAAACTCTTCTAACTCACTTACATTTCTTGCAGCGAGATAGAGATCGTATCCATGTTTGGCATACTCTCTAGCCGTTGCTTTAGCGATGTCACTCTTGGCACCGATGATCAGCACATAACTCATATTATATTCCTACGCGTTTTGACTGTAATGATTGGAATTTTGTGTCCATCTTGTTTTCTTTTCTGTATTGTCTGAAAATTTCTATTTGAGGATAGCCCTTCTCAAAGGTCTCTTTACTGACTCTGACATCTTTTGTGAGATAAATACGCCCTTTATATTGAACAACGATCTCATCGAGTCTGTCCAGCAGTTCAAAGAGCCCCTTCTCTATCTTGAAGTCGAGTGCAAGGCTGTAGCCTTCTATCGGAAATGAGAGATAGTTCTCATTGGCTTTGCCGTAGAGTTTGAGTACGGCAAGGAAAGAACCCTTGCCTGAGTCCGAGATCGCTTTCAATATCTCTTCCAAGCCCTGATAGCTTGCATATTTAGGTAAAATAAACTGATACTGGGTAAAACCGTTCTTGCCATAGATACGGTTCCAGTGACCGATGGCATCCAACGGGTAAAAAAAAGTGTCGATATCGACTTTCTGCTTGGAGACTCTCTCTTTGACTTTTCCATAGTAGAGCCAGTTGAAGGCTCTGACACTCCAGTTGTTCAGTGCAAAGGATGGAAAGTTGAAAGGGATGGATAGCTTACCCTTCTTCTTATAATCGAGCTTGCCATCATCTTTAAAATCACCGGCCATCAGCAGGCACTTGCCGATCTCATCACTTTTAGCCAGACAGTCTATCCAGGCAACAGAATATGGTAACGCCTTGTACTCCTCGAAAGCCGCAAAAGTCTCTTTGAGATTGTTGGTCTTGATGGTGGTTTGATCGATGTATTTGGAGTTGATTTTCTTGAGGTATATCTTGGCATCGAGAATTACACCAGTCAGCCCCATACCACCGCAGGTAGCTCTGAATAGTTCAGGCGGGGCTTCTTTGGAACAGGTGACGACTTCACCGTCTGTGGTCATAATGGTAAATTCTTTGACACACTCGCTGAAGCAGCCTTCGACATGATGGTTTTTGCCATGAACATCCGAAGCGATGGCACCACCTACCGTGATGAATTTGGTTCCTGGTGTGACTTTGAGAAACCAGCCTCTTGGCACAAAGGATTCCAATATCTCTGAGAGAAGGACACCAGCCTGTACATGCAGCAGTCCACTCTTTTCATTAAAGTCGATAAAGTAGTCATGGGGTTTGACATTGACAATGTTAGCACCCAATGCACTGTCACCGTAACTTCTTCCGTTGCCATAAGGAATGAGTTCATCATGCTCTTCAATGATCTGCTTGAGGACTTTTTCGTTATCGTAACTAAAGACAGAGCTTTTGATCTTGGGGTACATCCCCCAGCTCATAAGACTCATAATATTAATTCCTCATTTATGAATGAAAACATACATCTTATCTAAAAAGTATTTGATAGCGTACCCGATGCTTAAACCGATAATGGCTCCGATGTACTTTGCATTGGGATCTTGAAAGGTTGCATCGAATGTTATTTCTGTTCCCCAGAAAATGATGGTCGTGAATATTCCCATCAATGAATAAAGAGCAAACTTCTTAGCGTCATCTTTTTTATCTTTGGGTATATGATAAAATATATACTTCTTGTCAAGTATATATTTAGCTACCAGCCCAGCAAATGTACCGAAAAACATAGCGACATAAAGTGCAGCAAAATCTGAATAGACTGCGAAACTAAGATATTGAAACAGTAGGTTGCAGAGAGTCGATATCACTGCAAAAATAGTGTATTTGATAACTATCATCAGTAGAGTATCCATGCAAAAGTCAATCCCCAACCGACAAGTGTTAACTGCATGAAGCGGTCTGTCATGACGATTTGAGTTGGAGAGCCACTATTTTTAAAAACAAAAGCGATCTGAAGATAACGCATAACCCCAAGGATAACAAAGAGTGCTGTCAAATAAAGATATTGGTTATTGACTCTATTCACTACCTCTGCAGATGTCGTGTAGTTGGTATAGGCAACGATGACTACCGAAGCCATGATTCCCATAGCCGTATCTAAGAACTGAAGGTTATAGCCATCGATGACCTTGCGTATCTTCTTTCCAGTGTCGAGATAAATCAGAACATCATCCCTGCGTTTAGCCAGTGCCATAAAGAGTGCCAAAAGAAAGGTCATGACAACTATCCACATCGAGAGAGGAATATCAGTAACCGTTGAACCGATGAAGAGACGAAGTACAAAGCCGATAGCAATGATCGTGATATCGAGAATAGCTACATGTTTGAGGTAAAAACTGTAGAGAATATTTATAATGACATATGTTGCTATAATGGCTGAGGCTTTCACAGAGAGTGGTACTATAATAGCAAAGCTGGCAATGGAGAGAAACGTCATAATGGCAATTGCCTGCACCTTAGATATGGTTCCTGATGCTAAAGGGCGATTCTTTTTTTTGGGGTGGTGCTTGTCCTCTTCGATATCATGATAGTCATTGAGGGTGTACATGGAACTTGCTGCAAGAGAGAAAGCTATGAAAGCTATCGTAGCATTAATGAGTAATTCTGTGTCTGTAATCTTTAGAGCAAAGAACAGAGGCAAGAAGATGAACAAGTTTTTGATGTACTGGTGAGGACGCATTAGCTGGATGATCGCTGATATTTTCAATGAATTTCCTCCCTGTGGCAGTGGGATTGAACCGCTCTATAGTTTTTCAGATAAATAAATTGGCAAGCATAGAGGGTAACCGCAAGGGGTTGCCCTTCTTCAAAATTGAGACGCCAAAATATTTATCTAAAATCTATAGAATGGTATTTTGTGCTATCCTGCAAAAGCCTCTTCCGGCATCTCCATGATGGCAGGAATACCAGATGTCAAAGCATCCATTTTACCCAGAGTTGAGGGTAGAACATATGTTATAAAATACTCGGCTGTTTTTACCTGTCCAACATAAAATGCCTCATCTTTTTTCTTTGCGGTCGCAATTTTAGGAGCAGCCACAACAGCTCTCCAGAGTTCAAACCACGCCATGCAGACATCACCGGTGATATCAAGAAACGGATGAGCTGTGGCAAAAGCATCCAGTACTTTTGGCGACATTGCTGTCATTCCCATATGCATGGCAACCTCACCTAAGCGGTTTACAGCTTTTTCAACCCTTGCCGCCATATCTTTGAGCATCTCAATTTCCTTGGCTGCAGCAATGGTTTTGTTCATCTCTCCCATAAAATCCATGAAGTGTTTGCCTTTGTTCATGCCAAGTTTTCTGCCCAGAAGATCCATTGCCTGAATTCCATTGGTTCCTTCGTAAATACTGGTGATTTTGCAGTCACGGAGCAGTCTTTCTTGCGGATAATCCTGAATGTATCCATATCCTCCATATACCTGCATTCCCTGCACGCATACATCAAAAGAGCGGTCTGTGCAGTATGCCTTTAATACCGGTGTCAGAAGCTCGATCAACCCACTGTATTTTGCTTTGTCAGCATCTGTTTCAGAGGTTTTTACCTTGTCAAACATATAAGCGGTATAATAAAGAAGGGTTCTCATACCATCAACATAGGCTTTCATGGATAGGAGCTGGCGTCTTACATCCGGATGTTTAATAATGGTTACAGATTTTGGATTTTTATCAAACATCTTCATCAGATCCGTACCCTGAACCCTCTGTTTTGCGTAATTGACCGCATTGATATAAGACGATGTAGCAAACCCAAAACCTTGCAGACCTGTGCCAAGACGTGCTTCATTCATCATGACAAACATCGCTTTCATGCCTTTGTTCTCTTCACCTAAAAGTTCTCCAATGCAGTTGCCTTTTGAGCCAAAAGCCAATGACGCTGTGCTGTTTCCGTGAAGCCCCATCTTCTCTTCAATGCCAACGCACTCAACATCGTTTCGCTCACCCGGAGAGCCATCGGGATTTATTCTGTATTTTGGGACAAGAAACAGAGATATTCCTTTTGTTCCGGCAGGAGCACCTTCAATTCGTGCAAGCACAGGGTGAATAATGTTCTCAGTCAGATCATGGTCTCCACCTGAGATAAATATTTTGTTACCTGTAATGGAATATGTCCCATCTTCGTTTTTCTTTGCCGAGCTGGTAAGAGCACCTACATCAGAGCCAGCTTCCGGTTCTGTCAGACACATGGTGCCTGCCCATTTTCCGGTGTAGAGATTTTTCAGATATTTTTTCTTCTGATCGTCTGTGCCAAACTCTTCAACGAGCTTTCCAGCACCGTGGGTCAATCCAGGATACATGAGAAATGAGCAGTTAGCACCTGTGAACATTTCCGAAGCCGCCATGGAGAGAACCTTGGGCATGCCTTGTCCTCCATAAAGGGGAGCATCACACATGGCAACCCATTCACCTTCACAGAAGAGTTTGTATGGTTTGCGATAAGATTCAGGAGCTCTGACTTGACCATTTTCAATAACACAGCCATTTTTGTCTCCATCTTCCTGTGTAGGCAGAATCTCTTTTACAGCAAGATTTCTGGCTTCAGTTACAACCATATCAATGGTTTTTTTATTGAAATCTTCATAGATCTCATGTTTTGACAGATCTGAAATGTTTAAAACCTCGTGAAGCAAAAAATCCTGGTCCCGTCTGTCTGCTATTGATTGTGCCATTTTTTATTCTCCTGTTGTTGTTTGTTTTTGACTATCATTATTTTTAGATCGTATCTATATTTTAAATATAGTTATGTAACATGATTAGAACTATTTCACTTGGACACACCATTCATAAACATATCAAAAATCATGTTTAATCTTTGATTAGTTGTTTCATCACTACCATCACTACCATCACTACCATCACTACCAACAACATCATCACCCATATTGCCGGTTTTGTTATCTCTATTATCTCTATTATCTCTATTGCTTCCATTGTCTTTGTTGTTTCCACTATCTCTGTTATTTCCACTATCTCCATTTTGGAAAAGAGATGACCATGCTATAGAATGGGCAAGTTCAGTAAACAGAATCGCCATCTCCTTTGCAGGATAAGGCTTGAACTCATCCGGAATTCCCTGTTCAAAAATTTTTTCAAACAAGGCAATCATTTTGTTATGCATCCGGTTTACCTTTTCATTGAGCTTGGGGATCATTACACCGTCAATGGGGCTTCTTTCTGATATGTAGATTCGGATAAAATCACTGTTGCTCCTGTAGAACCTTGTCTTTGCAAACAGAGATTCTTTAAGTTTTTCCCGAGCGGACAGATCCTGCCGATTGTTTATAGATAAAAGAATTTGACCCAATTGTTGTACTCTTTCCATGACAAGATCATGATATATCTGTTTTTTGCTGGAGAAATATTTGTAAATTGTTCCAAGCGGATATTGTGCTTCCTGGCTTATCTGTGCCATGGTGGCACCGTGGAAACCTTGAGTAGCAAATATGGAGAGTGCTGCATCAAGAATTTCATCTTTTCGTCGCTGGTCGTCTCTATCTTTGCGTGATATATTCATTTTAAATTCCCAATCAGAGTTTCAATTTTAGAATTGACATTCTAATGAAATAGGTTAAGATGTCAAGTAAATTTTTATGAGGATGAAAAAAATGAGCTATAAAAAACTAAATTACAAGAAAATAGATTGTAAAAAAAATAGGTTGTAAAAAAAATGAGTTATGAATTACAAGAAAACGGGTTATAAAAAAAATGAGTTATGAATTACAAGAACATGGGTTATAAAAAATGAGCTATGAAATTATACTTGCACCACTTCAGGGCTATACCGATGCGGTGTTCAGAGATATATATTTCCGCCGCTTTACCGGCGTTGATCAGTCCATGGCACCTTTTATATCCACT
>JADGBP010000067.1:0-2249 GCA_015231395.1 Desulfamplus sp.
TATTGCCAATTTCACCTTTCTTGTCGGTGTTGCCGCAGGAGGGGTCATGGTGGTTATTCCCTATTATATCCACGATTATGAGAAGTTCCACAGAATAACCATTTTAGGTGAATTTTTAGCAGTAGCCAAAAAATTCTTTTCATCAATACGACACTGCTTCATCATGGTTTTAATATTGGCGGCATTGGCTGCAATAGCCACATTGACATTCATAAGATTCTCAAAATTATCTGCGGTTGATTTTACCGTAAAATGGTAAATGGCCATAACACAAACAAACAGCATCAGAACAATACCAAAACCACCTACCAGTTTTGTGGCCATTTTCAGATTGTTAAAAAATTGCATACGTGTAACTACCCTCCTTTTTATTAATTGAAATCTGTATTTTTGAGGTTTCCAAGCAGTCTGATTTGCAGAAGCATTTTTGTTTGTAGAATCATGCTTCATTTGTAGAAGCATCTTCATTTGCAAAGGCGTCTTCGTTTTTAGAAGCGTCTTATTAGAATCGTCTTAGTTTCGGTGTGATAACTCACCTACTTTTAATACAATAACCTAATTGGCAGAACCAAATATTTGCGATGTGGACAAAACAGGATTTATTCTTTAAAAACAGGCTATGATATTAGTTAGAGTAATGGGGGCTGTCAAGTATAATATTCTAAACATTTGACATTAAAAATCATTGATTATACTTCTATTGAATATAATTTATATTTACTGTTTGCTTCACAAAATTTTGAGAACAGGATGGTTGTTATGATAGAAGTAATTTCTAAAAAAATTGTTGTGCTGCATGGTGTCAATCTTGACATGTTTGGAAAGCGTGATCCCGCTCAGTATGGTACTTTGACACTCAAAGAAATTGATGAGATGATAGAGGTTCTTGCACTTGAGCTTGGTATTTCTGTGGAATGCTATCAGACCAATCATGAGGGGGAAATGGTTGAAAAGATTCATAAGATTCATCAGGAGGATGTTGATGGCGTGATTATCAATGCCGGTGCATGGACGCATTACAGCTATGCCATCATGGATGCTCTGGGCATTCTTAAGATTCCCGTTGTAGAAGTTCATATGTCTCATGTCCATGCCCGTGAGCCGTTCAGGCATAATTCTGTGATAGCCTCTGTTGCAAAAGGGCAAATTTCGGGATTCGGGGTAAACAGTTATCTTCTTGGGCTAAGAGCCGTTGTTGGATTGATCTTGAACTAACCAGTCATGCCCTCCCTTTAACAACAAAGCTTAATCAATTGCAGAGCAAAGCTTAGGAATCGGTTTTAAATAACCTGCCCATTTACCTCACCCCCCAGCCCCCTCTCCATATCTGGAGAGGGGGAGTTTGGGTAAGTTATTTCGGACTCATTCCTTAATCAATTGCAGAGCAAAATTTAATCTCGTTCACAGCAAAGCTTAATTTTTTAAATATTTAGGAATAGTAAATACTTATGACTGATCAGAATATTATTCTTACAGGATTCATGGGAACAGGTAAAACTACAGTGGGAAAGCTTTTGGCAAAGCAGTTGGAGTATCAGTTTGTTGATACAGATGAACTGATTATGTCGAGGTGCAATCAGACAATTGCTCAAATATTTAAGATTCAGGGTGAAGCCGCATTTCGCAAAATGGAGCGTGAAATTGCCATGGAGCTTTCTGAACAGGAGAGAAATATAATTTCAACCGGCGGAAAAATGATGCTGGACTCAATAAATGTTGAGATATTGGGGAAAAAAGGAAAGATTTTCTGCCTTGTTGCAAATCCTGATGAGATCATAGCCCGTATTTCAGGCGATAAAAATATTGAAAGACCCCTGCTTCAAGTGCCTGATCCAGCGGCAAGAATAGCTGAACTTATGAAGGAGCGTAAAGATGGATATGCCAAGTTTATTCAGATAGATACTACAGGATTAAATCCTGAGGAAGTTTGCAACACAATTATTGGTAAGTTCGCAATATAATTATTGGTAAAATTACTGATAATTGAGGCATTGTAAAGAATCAGCCAATAACGTTCTTAGTTTTCCAGTTTAAATGGTGAACCCTTAATCCATCAAAAAAGGTAAAATATGAAAGACATTGAGGAAAACATACTGAAAACAACCAAAGAGATTGTTGTCAAATTCATTGAGGTGGGGCGATTATCACCATCAACTATTCATGAATCTTTTAGAGACATTTATGCAACTATAAGCCAAACAGTTAAAGCGAATCAAACAGACTCCCAGTCTGCCCGGGAAGATGCTAAG
>JADGBP010000067.1:2347-9257 GCA_015231395.1 Desulfamplus sp.
GCTATGATGTCATGAGTATGGACTGGAGAGGACAGGGATTGTCTGTTCGTGAACTTCCCAATCGTGACATGGGTTATGTCAAGGATTTTGAGCTTTATATCAACGATCTTGAGTTATTTTACAATCGTTATGTTGTTCCTTTAAAACAGCCGGTCACCATTATGGCTCATTCCATGGGGGGGCATATCGCTCTCAGATTTTTGGCCCAATGCTCTGATCGTATAAATATCCCAAAAGCCATTTTAATAGCTCCTATGCTGGATATCGTGACAGCACCAATACCAAGAACAATTTCCAGTATTATGGCATCTTTAGCTGTACGCATCGGATTTGGATTGAATTACGTATTGGGTGGGAAGGATTATTGCAGGGAAACGGTTCAGTTTGAAAACAATCTTCTGACTCATGACATTGACAATTTCTGGTTTGAACACAAGGAAATTGAAAAAAACAGAAATCTTGCTTTGGGAGGTGTCTCATGGTGGTGGCTCAAAGTAGCATTTGACTCCATTGATATAATAAAAAATAAAGAATATCTTTCAAACATTAAAACTAAAATACAGATTTTTAGTGCTGAAGAGGATCGCATTGTTTGTAATGATGTGCAGAAGCAGGTGTGTCCGATGATTCCTGATGGGACGCTAATTTCTATTCCTGGTTCGCGGCATGAAATTTTGTTTGAAACCCATGATATCAAAACAGTGTTATGGAATCATATTAGTAACTTTTTAAAATAATAAAAAAATAAAAATATCTTCATAAATTTTATGAAAAATAATACCCCCTATGCCGTTAGGTATAGGGGGTATTTATATTGCATATGATGTAAAAATGAATTTACTAGTATTAAAATAAGTTTGCGTTTTTAAATTTTAAATTTTTAAAGTGTGATATTTGCCCTCTAACCTCTTATAATTACCCTCTAACCTCTTCCTTGACTGTGGCAGCAAGTTTAAAAAGAACGGTCAAAATAAGAAGCCCGGTTGCAAGCACACCAAGGCTGATCACTACCTCCTGAACGGTTGGTATGTATTCAGTCACATGGTGAAGCGGAGATGGAACAAATCCGCCAGAGATCATGCCAAGACTCTTGTCAATCCATGTACCAACAAAAACCATTATGCAGGTAAATGGCAGCAATGTCTCATTGTTTCTGAATACTGGAACAATCAGCAGACCAATGGCAACAAACATGAGGGTCATGGATGTCCACATCCATGGTACCAGAGCATTATGTCCATGCAGACCAAAGAAGAGATACTCGATATGTGCCATATGTCCCGGAATTTTGCTGTAGAAGACAACAAATACTTCGCATAGGAAAAAGAATACATTGGCAATAAGTGCGTAGCATACAATCTTTGACAGAGTCTGCATAGCCTCCCAGCCCGGATCAAATTTTGTGAATTTTCGTACAAGGTAGCACAAAAGAATCAGAAAAGATGGACCGGCTGCAAAAGCAGACGCAAGAAATCTTGGAGCAAGAATCGCAGTAAGCCAGAATCCTCTTCCAGGAAGTCCACAGTAGAGATAGGCTGTAACTGTGTGGATACCTATTGCAAAGGGGATGGATAGGTAAATAAGCGGAGTTGTCCATTTGGGAGGTTTTACTTGATTTCTCTCCGCTTCAAGCACCTTCCAGCCAATGACAATATTCAGGAACAGGTAACCGTTAAGCACACACATATCCCAGAAGAGCATTGAATTTGGTGTGGGATAGAGGAGCACATTAAGCATTCTTGTTGGTTGTCCTAAATCAGCGACAATGAACATCAGGCACATTATTAATGAGGCTACTGCTAAAAATTCACCTAAAATGGTTATTCTGTGGAACTTCTCATAATCGTGGATATAATAGGGAATAACCACCATGACCCCTCCTGCGGCAACACCGACAAGAAAGGTGAAATTGGCAATATAAAATCCCCATGAGACATCCCGGCTCATGCCGGTAATCATAAGACCATTCATGAACTGGTCAATATAAGCAGCAAAAGCTACAGTCATGACGGTAAGCAGTACTCCCAGCCATATCCAGTATTTTTTGCTTCCTTTAATCGCTATTTCAAGCATACTTGGCCCCTCTTACATGATATAGTAAACAGAAGGCTCGGTTCCAAGCTCCTGCTTACGTCTTATTGCATAGTTGTCGTTCAGAAGAACCCGTACTTCAGATTCCGGATCTTCCAGATCCCCTACCACAATGGCACCTTCTGATGCCTCAACACATGCAGGCTGTTCACCTTTGGCAAGGCGCTCGGCACAGAGATTACATTTTTCCACAACACCCTTTGAGCGAACAGGAAACTCTGGGTTTATCTTTTCAATAAAGGGTCTTGCGTCCCTGAAGTTGAAACTTCTGGAACCATAAGGACAGGCGGCCATGCAAAAACGGCATCCGATACATCTGTGATAATCCATAATTACAATGCCGTCCGGGCGTTTAAAGGTAGCCTTTGTTGGACAAGCCTGAACGCATGGAGCATTTTTGCAGTGGTTGCAGGTGACAAGAAATGGAAGGACTTTATATTTTTCAGCAAGAAACTCATCTTCCATTTCAGGAAACGCGTACTGATAGTGCTCTTCCCAGATCCATTTAATCTCCTGCATCTTCTTTGCAGGACGTGTTTTTGGATATTTTTCCTCATCAGGCTCAATGGTAAAGTCAGGGATATTATGGGCATTTCGGCATGCTGCCACAACGCTCTCCACAACCTCATCCGTGATTTTACTGGTATCAATTGCCATGCCCCACCGTTTAGCCGACAGTGCCTCAGCTTTTGGGGATACAACAGGAAGAGAACTGGCGGAACCACCACCACCTGATGCGACAGCCACAGCCTTTATTGCCGGAGCTGCACCAATGGCGACCGCAGATATTCCTGCTGCCTTGAGAAAGCTTCTTCTACTCTTTTTCAGAAAGCTTTTTCTGCTGTTGTTCATTGGGTTACCTCCTTGGGGTCTGTATGGCACTCCCAGCAATATGGAGCAGATGACGCATATGTATGACATCTATCGCAAAATTTCTCTTTATCTGTGTGACAGCCAAGACATGAATCCTCACCTGTGGAAAGACTCATGCCAAACTCCTTTCCATTAGCACTTTTGTACATCCTGTTGGAATCTCTTACCACAGAAGTTCTCCAGTCATTGAGAATAGTCATGTGGTTTGCTCTCATGTCATATTTATCCAGGACACATTTTTTCGCAGCCTTGGCTTTGGCTGACAGCTCGATTTCCGGTGCAGCATTGGTTCCACCAATATTAAACCAGAACGGAAAGAGAGCAGCCGCAACAAAAACCGCAAGTCCTGCTATGATTGCATTCTTACTCATCTTCATCCTCCATGCCGGGCAGGGGTTCTAAACGAAGGTCGGTCTCTCTCTCTTTCTCACCCGGCAGAATCAGAGCGTTGCCAACCAGCTCATGGATACCATACACCTTTACTTCCGGTACCCAATATTCCATCAGTGTGGAGAGGGCTGCCCTGTCAATCGCACAGATGGTTCCAAGGGTATTGACACCGAATTTCTCGTGGACATACTTCACGGCATTGGCACGGGGAAGACCTCCTGCCATTCTCAATTCCATGTTTTCACCGGCATTGAGACCAGAACCGCTGCCACAGCAAAATGTCTGTTCGCGTATTGTATTTTCAGGCATCTCAAAGAAATTATCACACACATTTCGAAGCACATACCGTGGTTCTTCCAGAAGTCCCATACCCCTTGAGGTGTTACAGGAGTCATGATAGGTCATAATTCGATTAGCGTTCCTGCTCTTGTCAAGCTCAAGTTTGCCATGTTTTATGAGATCTGCCGTGAATTCGGTTATATGAACCATTTTTGTTGATTTTGCATTCTCAAATTTGGTTCCGGTAATGGGGTTCACCGGCTCTTCAAGAAAATCCGCAGGACCGTTCATGGTGTCCATATACTGATGAATTACCCGCCACATATGACCGCACTCACCACCAAGAATCCACTTGACACCAAGACGCCTTGCCTCTGCATACATCTTTGAGTTGAGTCTTTTCATTGTCTCGTGAGAGGTAAAAAAACCAAAGTTTCCACCTTCGGACGCATAAGTGCTCCATGTGACATCCAGGCCATACTTGTCCTTGAGGTATTTAAAAAGAATAAGATAGCCCTGACAGGTGTATGTACCCGGGTCGGCAAAAACATCTCCGGAAGGGGTGATAAAGAGAATATCAGCACCTTTTTTGTTAAACTGTGGCTCTACATTGACGCCTGTGATCTCTTCAATATCCTCAGCAAAGAACTCCAGCATATCCTTGAAGGCATGGGGTTGAATGCCAAGATGGTTTCCGGTTTTATAGCAGTTTGAAACAGGAGTTGCAATCCAGTCGATATTGAGTCCAAGAAGATTAAAAATCTCTCTTGCCATAATTGTGATTTCAGCAGTATCAATTCCGTAGGGGCAGAAAACCGAACATCTGCGGCACTCTGTGCACTGAAAAAAGTAGTACCACCACTCCTTTAGCACATCAAGATTCATTGGCCTTCCGCCAGAGAGTTTTTCTCCACCGGGAATCATTTTCAGAATCTGGGCAGCTTTGGTGAAATCATTTCTGTAAACAGAACGCAGAAGTTCAGCTCTGAGTACAGGCATGTTTTTGGGATCACCGGTGCCAAGGAAGAAGTGGCATTTGTCAGCACAGGCACCGCAACGGACACAGATATCCATGAACACCTTGAATGTTCTGAATTTTTCCAGCCGTTCCTTGATGCCGTTGTGAATAATCTCCTGCCAGTTTTCAGGCAACTTCCAGTCATCTTCCATGGGGTTCCATGGTCTGGCATTGGGAAATCCCAGTGTTTCAACGCTTTCCGCTTTTGCGGCATAGCAGTACATCCCGGGTCTTATCTGGACAGGGGTATCCATCCAGCTGCCACTGGCAGGCGTGTGATCGATGTTGTCCAGAAGTTGATCCGGTTTAATTTCATTAGACATCTATTACTCCTCCTTATCCACTGGAAGTCCAGCTTCTATCATTTTCTCTCTGAAATGATCTTCATACTGCTCATATGTATGAACATCCACAGCATAGTTCCAGGGGTTAACATGTCTTTTTGCACGGGTATTGTTTGCCATGTTCCTTGTGGGACTCAGAAAAATCCCGCCGGCATGCATGAGCTTGCTCATGGGAAAATAGGCAAACAGGACACTCACCATGAGAACATGGGCATAAAAAAGCCCACCAACTCCAGGAGGAATCACCGGATGAAAGGTGACCAGACCCATTGTAAATTCCTTTACCCCCATGATATCAACTTTTGTAAAATATCTCATAGCAATACCGGTTGCGGCGATTCCGATAATCAGAAACAGTGGAAAATAGTCCGCAGCAAGCGAAATATAACTTACCTTGGCATCAAAGATTCTTCTTGCAAGCAGAAACAGTGCCGCTGCAAGAAGCACTATGCCAGACAAGAAAATTCCCGGAAGACCAATCTGGACAATGCCGTCAACATATTCAAGAAATGTCAGCCATGCGGGTACCGGCTCCAGAAAGAATCTCAGGTGCCGTATAATGACTACCAAAAATCCGTAATGGAAAGCAAGTGCTCCTGCCCACAGGAAGATTTCCCATGAATAGGTGAGTTTGTTGTTCTCGTCCGTGTTAAATGCTGCCTTGGTATTCCTGAAAAGAGATCTGAAAAGAAAAATCTCCATGAGCATGCGTATGAACACGCCAGACGCTTTGTCAGGGTTGTCAATGCAGTTATGTTTAATCCACGGAAACGATTTCTGCTGTCCGCAGGTTGTGGGAATCCGGAAGGGAACTGCAGAAGATGCCCATCCCATAACGCGGTTTACAAAGCCCCATATAAAGGCAATGACCGCAAGATAGGGAATGACAATTCCGAAGAACCACTGAAGTCCGGCTCCCTCAACTCCTGCATATGCCAGCAGAAAGAGCAGGAACACGCCTGCCAGGGGTAACATGTACTTTTGATTCATAATTCCAACCACCTCACAATTTTCGGTCATCATAAAAGTGCTTAATCTAAATGACCTGATTTAAGATTTTCTTGAGCCAAGGAGTTCATCCTCCGTCAGCCCAGTTACTAAACCTGCCCTTTCAAAAGCACTGTGAACTCTTCTTTTGGATTCAGTTGCCTTTAAAAGGAATATATTTTCTCTACACTTCATAAACCGGTTAAATGCAGCAAGGGCAACAAGGTCAACCCTGTAATCAAAGGTCTTATCTGAAAGTTCCCCAAGAACTGATTTAACTATATTTTTCAATTCAAACACAAACGCCACAGCTTGAGACGCTGAAAAGTTCTGGACAGCCCTGATACGGATCACTGGATCAAGAGAATTCTCTACCCTGTTCTGATCCACATGCTCTTTGTTAGTTTGACTAAGCTTGCTGTTAGTATACTCTTTATAATTTTCAGTAAGTGACATTCTCATGATATTATCAAAGGTATCTTGGAGGCTCTGCCGTGTGGCACTTCCCACAGGATTGTCAAATCTGTTTTTAGATTTCCCAAGGATTCTTGCTGTATCTTCAGGATATGAACTGATTGTAGCTTCAAACCATTTTGCCAGAATTTTTTCTTTGTTAAGTTCGAGTTGCCGGTTAAGATCTGTTAATTGATTTGAAACCATAGGATTTAACACCATAAAAATTTTATATTGCTCCATAAAAAGACATTATATAAAGAACAGCAGTTATGACTGTAAATAATATAACGCTCATAGTTATTAACTTAAGCGATATAACCATACTATAATTTTATGTCAAGGATAAAAGCAGTTACGCTATGCCGGAGATAAAAGCAGAATCATGCTATACATTAATGATAAAAGCGGTCAGGCTATGCCAGAGATAAAAGTGGCTGTAATTCCATTGCGAACAACTGGTTTGTTACCTGAA
>JADGBP010000068.1 GCA_015231395.1 Desulfamplus sp.
TTCATGAAGTTGTTTTGATATCCAGTATGCCGCTTCCATAAGATTTTTAGCTATAAAATCAGGCTGAGAGAGTTTGCTGCCACCATGAATTTTCATAAGATCAGCCTCTGTCTTTTCCCCGTTTCCTGTCCTGACAAGCACTGAATAACCGCAGCCAGCATTGTTTGCACATTCATCCTTGATACTGTCTCCAACCATACATGAACGGGCAGGGTCGATCCCATATTTTTGAATTGCCTTTAAAATCAGTCCTGGCAATGGTTTGCGGCAGGAGCAACCATCTTCCGGAGTATGCGGACAGAAAAAAATATCTTTTATTTTTCCACCTACTGCTTCAATCCCTTTGTTCATTTTATCAAAAATGCCATCTAAGTCCTGACGGGTGAACAGGTTTCTGCCAACTCCGGACTGATTTGTAATGACAATAATATCAAAACCTCTTTGAGTCAGAAGAGCAATGGCTTCAGCACTTCCCGGGATAAAATGAAATTCCCCTGCACATTTGATGTAATCAGGGGAATCTTCGTTAATAACACCATCTCTATCAAGAAACAGTGTAAAATTTAGAGGTTTTACCATAAAAGAATATGTTCTGATTTTCATTATTTGGAGTGGCTGAATCCAGCCACTCCCGTTTAGTTTAATTATGTCGATGAAAATTTATTATGTCGATGAAAATTTTCTCATAAAACCGTTACTCTGCCACTACAAACGACTCCTTCAAATCTGTTTTGGAAAGTTCTTTCTTAAGTTTGTCTGAAGCATTAAACTGCTCCGCAACATCAAGATCCTTGAATCTTCCCACTCTTACACGGTAAAATTTGCCCCGTGCATCTGTGTATTCGTTGATGTGTGAATTGATAAATTTTCTGCCAAGCTCAACCTTTAGTTTTTGTGCGTTCTTTCTAACAGTAAAAGCTCCGACTTGAACAGTGAAGTTGCCTTTGAAGTAATCAACCGGCCTATAAATCACTTTGCCAGACTCTCCTGAACCAGATGCCTCTCCAAGAGCGACAATTTTAACAGGAGCTGTGCCAGGCTTTGCGACTCCGAGCAGTTGAGCCGCTTTATATGAGAGATCAATTATCCGTCCAGTAATAAAAGGTCCTCTGTCGTTTATGCGGACATCCAGGGTTTTATCGTTTTCAAGATTATAGACCCTGACCCATGTTCCAAGCGGAAGGGTCTTATGGGCAGCCGAAACCCCATACATATTATATGTCTCGCCGTTAGCAGTCTTTCTTCCATGAAACTGCTCTCCGTACCATGAGGCAATTCCCTTCTGGGAAAATCCTCTTGCACTGGCAAGAGGATGGTAATATTTCCCCTTGATTTTGTAGGGTTTGGTGTGGGCAGGTCTCCTTAATGAGGATGAATCAGAAGGAGAGACGGAATCAGATGAGGAGGGAGATGACCGAGAATATGTTCCGTCCTCAGGTTCAGGTAGCGTAGTTGCACTGCAACCGGTAATAGCAAGCAGTACAAGTGTGATCATTATATATTTTGATTGTGCCAGTATTGGAAATCTAAATTTTATCCTCATCAGTTTTCCACTTTCAGATTAATGGCACTGCCGAGTACCGCATCCATCTTGTCCGCAAAAATAAATTCAATATTATCTTTGACATTATCAGGAATCTCTTCCATATCCTTTTCATTCCATTTGGGAAGTATGATATGTTTAATGCCAGCCCTGCTTGCGGCAATCACCTTTTCCTTTATTCCTCCAACAGGCAGCACATCACCCCGAAGAGTTATTTCTCCTGTCATGGCAAGCCTTTGTTTAACCGCTTTTCCAGTTACAAGAGACGCAAGGGCAGTTAGCATGGTTACTCCTGCGGATGGCCCATCTTTTGGAATGGCACCTGCAGGCACGTGAATATGAATTTCATGATCAGCAAAAAAACCGGGTTCAATATTAAATCTGTCGGCATGGGCAACAAGATAGCTCATGGCAGTTCTTGCAGACTCCTTCATGACATCACCAAGCTGACCCGTCAGAATCAACCCCTTTGAACCTTTCATTGCAGCAGCCTCTACAAACAGGATATCTCCTCCCACCGGCGTCCACGCAAGTCCCACAACAACACCCGGAACAGATATGTTGGCTCCGTTTTCAGGTCTATTGCGGATGGGACCGAGGTAATCATGAAGATCATTCTTGCCAATGGAAACCTTGTCTGTCTCCTCTTCTGCAATTTTACTTGCAACTCCACGGCATATGGAGCCAATTTCACGCTCAAGATTTCTTAAGCCGGATTCTCGTGTATAACCTGAAATGATATCCTTTATGGCGGTCAGGGAAAATTTAATCTGGTCTGTTTTAAGACCATTTGCCTCTCGTTGTCTTGGAATGAGATATTTGGTCGCTATCTTTAGTTTTTCATCTTCGGTATATCCTGAAAGCTCAAGCACCTCCATTCTGTCTCGCAAAGGTGCGGGAATGGTGTGGAGCACATTAGCTGTGGTAAGAAATATAACATCAGTAAGATCAAAGGGCACATCTAAATAGTGGTCAGTAAAAGAGTAGTTCTGTTCAGGATCAAGAACCTCAAGCAGTGCCGAAGATGGATCTCCGTGATATGAAGAACTGACCTTGTCAATCTCATCCAGCATAAACACAGGATTGTTCTGCCCAGCCCTTCTTATCTCCTGAATTATTCTGCCTGGAAGTGCACCAACATATGTTCTTCTGTGACCCCTGATTTCTGCTTCATCCCTGATTCCTCCAAGTGCGATTCGCACAAATTTTCTGCCAAGAGCTCGAGCAATTGATTTTCCAAGCGATGTTTTACCTGTACCCGGAGGCCCTGAAAAGCATAGAATAGGCCCTTTTGAATCATTTTTAAGTTTACGGACAGCAAGATATTCCAGTACCCGTTTTTTCGGTTTTTCAAGACCGTAATGGTCTTGGTCAAGAACTCTTCTTGCAGCTTTGATATCAAGTTTGTCCTTGGATTTCTTGTTCCATGGCAACGATGTAAGCCAATCAAGATAAGTGGAAGCAACAACATATTCTGAGGAAGAGGGGTGCATTCTGGAGAGTCGTTTAACTTCTCTTTCCGCCTCTTTAGCCGCAGCTTCAGGAAGTCCTTCTGACAGAATTTTTTTCCGGTACTCTTCGATTTCAACGCTTTCATCATCTGTCTCTCCAAGCTCTTCCTTGATGGCTTTGAGCTGCTGACGCAGATAATATTCACGCTGACGTTTATCCATATCTTCCTTGACCTGACTTTGGATCTTTGAGCCCATCTCAAGTATTTCCAGTTGGTCATTCACAAGGCGGGTCACTTTTCTGAGTCTCTGCTTAACATCAATCATTTCAATGACTGCCTGCTTTTCTGCAACTGGTGCATTTATGGTAGAGGCAACCATGTCTGACAGAATATCGGGTTCCTGTATGGATCTGACCATTGCACCGATTTCAGTCGGAAGACCGGGGGAAAGATTCACAATTTTTTCGTACTGATCCATAATATTGGACATCAGAGCAAGAGTTTCTTTGTCATTAGTCAAGATGTTGGTATTTTCGAGCACCTCGATGCGGGCTTGAATATAGGGTTTGCCATCTATGTACTCTTTGACCTTGAATCGGCTCAAGCCTTGAATCAGAAGCTGTGCTTTGTTCTCTTCCATCTTTGCCATTTTGAGAATAATCGCGACAGTACCGACGGTGTGAAGTTCTCCTTGTGAGTGTTTTGAGCTAATATCAGAACGTTTTGACAAAAGAAGCCCCAGTATTCTGTTGCCTGCCATTGCTTCGTCAATCAGTTCAATAGCTTCTTTCTGCATTATCACGAGAGGAAGTACCATTTTGGGAAAAAGATTGGTGTCAACAATGGGAAGTACAGGAAGAATATCTGGTATATGATCTGGGCTGAAATTTATTGAGGTCTGATTATCATTCATGCAAAATTCCTATATATGAAAAATTTCTGTGTATGCAAAGTTTCTGTGTATAAAAAGTTCTTTAATATAAAAAACTTCTATGTGTATGCAAAAGCTCTTTAATATAAAAAACTTCTGTGTATGCAAAAGCTCTTTAATATAAAAAACTTCTGTGTATGCAATATTGCTGCATATAAATCAAGACAGCTCTATTTTTTGAGGTTTTTGTAACGGGATTTTGGCAAGGTTTAATTCAAGAAAACCATTTGAAAAAGATGCAACAACCTTGTCAGGATCTATTAATGTGGGAAGATAGAGAATCCGTTCAAATTTTCCGAACTGTATTTCAGCAAGCCGGTAAGTTGCGGGTCCCGGGGGAGGAGTGCGGGATCTGTTACCCGAGATTTTTATAGCTTTGTTGGTAACTTCAATGGATATGTCTTCTTTTTCAACACCCGCAATTTCAGCCTGAATGATAATATGCGTTCTGGTTTCGAAAATATCCATCTGAGGTTTCCAGAGTCTTTTGGCAAGGCAAAACATGGGGTTGATGGAGTGAAACATATCATTATCCTGTTTCACTCCCTTTGAAGATCTTTCAAGGTCTTCACCAAAATGAATTTCGATATAGTCCATATGAAACACTCCTGAATCTGTATGATGACACATATTAATGATAACGCATAATGGTTAATTTAAACTACATCGTCTTAATTTAAACTACATCGTCTTAATTTAAATGTTCCTATCACAAAAAATCCTTGTTGTAAAAATTCTTTATTTACTGCTTTTAACAATAACATCAGGTTTTTCTCTTGTAAAGTATCAATCCGTGAAGCATTGTAAATCTGTTTGTATTCAACTTAAGTTTATGATTAAATGCATTTCGGTGGTTAAAAAATATTATACTCTTAACAGTCATAAAGATTGTGCAACAAATCATCAAAAGGAGAAACATATGAGCAAAACGATTGAGAATCTTAAAGCTGCATTTTCCGGTGAATCCCAGGCAAGAAACAAATACACTTTTTTTGCAGAAATTGCCCGTCAAGAAGGCTATCACTATATTGCAAAAGTATTTGAAGAGAGTGCTGAAAATGAAAAACGCCATGCCAATGACCACTTTAAACTTTTAGGGGGTATTGGTGATACCATTGCTAATCTCAAAGAAGCCATTGCTGGAGAACACTATGAAACAGTAACCATGTATCCTGATTTTGCAAAAGAAGCTGAAGAAGAGGGAAACAAAGAGGCGGCAAATCTTTTCAAACAGATTGCCAAAATTGAGGCACATCATCGGGATAGATATCAAAGATGCCTTGATATGGTGGCTGAAGGAACTGTGTTCAAGCGTGAAAAGCCCATCAAATGGAAGTGTAGTTTGTGCGGATACACCCATGAAGGGAACGAACCTCCACAGAAATGCCCTGCCTGCAAGCATCCAAAAGAGTATTATGAACCTGCGGACATGGATATTTGATTTTTACCGTGAAAACACTTTTTTGTTTTCAGGCAATGATCGTTGGGTTGAAATTCCTATATGGAAATCATGCACAATTATGGGGGAAAGAATATGGAGATTAATGGGTTAAACGAGTCACTCATCAAGCGTTATTCAGATATCTCAGCCTATAAAAAAGGGGAGAAGTATTTCAAAAAAGGGAATATACTCTCCATGGATCTGCATGGCCATACCCTTTGTGCCATGATTCAGGGAGACAACAGAATTGCCTCTGAAACCACTGTAATGTTTGACAGCGGAGGTATTGTAGAGGTTGGCTGCAGCACCTGTGAAGGGGCAAACTGGTGTGAACATTTGGTTACAAGCCTTCTTGGAGTGCTGCATCAGCCTGATATTATAAAGAGTCATTTGAGTCTTAAAGAGCTTCTGCATAAAAAAAAATCGGATGATTTAAAGGATTTGATTCTTAAAATAGCTGAAAATAATTCAGACATGGAACATCTTTTTCTGAAATATTTGCTTGAGACAGACTCGATTAAGCTTGAAAACATAACTTGCAGAGAAAGCGAAGTAATAGCCGATCCCGTTCCCTTTGCTCGGAAGACAAGCTATATTATCAAAAAATATGAGGGTAGATCTGAGACAGAAGATGCAATTGCCGAGCTTTCTGAACTTGTAGATGAAGCCCTTGAGTTTGTAGCTAATTGTGATGGGAAAAGTGCCCTTTCCATAATGGAGTCCATAATAAACAGCTATGTTAAGCAGTGGATGGATCTGGACGGATCAATGGGAGATTCAGCTCTGTTTTTTGAAGATCTTGATATGGCTCTGGCAAAATCAATTTTGATAAGTGATCTGACAAGGGACGAAAGCCGAAAATATCTTAAAAAGATAGAGCAGTGGCAGCAAAAATTAGATAATAATGGTATTGAAAGTGCGTTTGTACTTAGTATAGCCTCACTTATTCAGGGGTGGGATGAGCCTGTTTTGAAACGAGTTCTGGCAGGAGAAAAGGTTAGTCTTCCCATCAGAGGAAAAAATGTCCCGGAATATGCATCTCTGTTGACAGCAATTCGCCTTGAAATACTTGATATTCAGAAAAGATATCAGGAATACCTTTATCTTGCTCTGCATGAAGGAGCTTTATTTGATTATCAGATGATGCTTGTGAAAGTCAATCGTCC
This sequence comes from Desulfamplus sp., assembly GCA_015231395.1. Classification (GTDB taxonomy): domain Bacteria; phylum Desulfobacterota; class Desulfobacteria; order Desulfobacterales; family Desulfobacteraceae; genus Desulfamplus. The sequence goes on from JADGBP010000068.1 coordinate 6,535, forward strand.
CCATGAAGTACTTGAAAATGCTCATAAAATGCTTCAATACAACTATCAGGCACTGACTATTGCAGAAGAGCTGAGAAAAAAAGGATATCTTAAAGAGGCAATGGAGATTGCACGACATGGACTTGTACTTGAAGGAGCATCTCTTTCCAGGCTGGCATTCTGGCTGAGTGAAAGATATGAAGCTCTTGGAGATAAAAATAGTGCACTGGAGTGTCTCTTGATTGCCTTTAGGGAGGCACCCTCTCTCAATGATTTTCTGAGAATTCGTGATCTTGCGGAAAAAGATAAATGGCCAGATATTCGTAATCGACTGCTGGCAGAACTTGGCAGATCAGCATTTAATCTGTCTGATATCATAGATATTTTTCTCCATGAAGGTCTGATTAACAGAGCAATAAAAATTGTTGATAAAGAGAGTGAGCATTACAAAGAGGTACTCAGGGTTTTAGATGCGGCAATCAAGGAAAAACCAGAGTGGGTTATCAAGAATGCATGTGCACGGGCAGAAGAGATTTTGGAACAGGCCAATTCAAAGCATTATAATAAAGCCGTGACTTTTCTTAAAAAAGCACAGATCGCTTACAATGAAACCAAAATGGTGGATTTGTGGAATGATTACAGAAAAGGACTTTTGACAAGACACTCCAAAAAACCTAAATTAACGGCATTGCTGGATAAACTGCCATAAAAACATTATAAAAAACTATAGGGGCGGGTTCACACCCGCCGTCTATATCTCTTATCAGGGAGAAAACTTTAAACTGTCTTTTATTTGTTGATTTTTTTGCTTTGTTAATTTGTTGATTTCCTGCTGAGGAATAAGCACAAAGAGCTTTTCCAGTTACTCCAGGAGCATGTCCATCCACGTTTTTTCGGGCTTTGCTGGCAACTTTGAGCTTTGCCATTACATCAGGTTCTGCATATATCACTCCCGGATAGTTCATCATTTCAGCAAGAGCAACTATTCTGTCATGCTTCATAAGAGGGGCAATGACCGAAGCATCAAGAACAGCTCCAGAGGTCTCCATGTTAGTTGCCGGAACGCAGGATGGCAGTGAAAAGAGGATATTCATGGGTTGATTTTGTGCGGATTTCATCATGTATTCAATCCCTGCAATTCCCATAACATTGGCAATTTCATGCGGGTCTGCAACTACAGTGGTAGTTCCGAACGGCACCACCCCTTTTGCAAACTGCTCAGGAGTAACCATTGAGCTCTCAATGTGAACATGGGCATCAATAAATCCAGGGGAAAGATACATGCCTTGCAGATCCACAATCTCTACTGCGTCATATTCTCTGTAATCGGTGCTTTCAGTTGAAATTGAGTTTTGTTGATTTGAACCAGACTCAGCATAACCAACACCGCATATATATCCATCTTTAACAGCTACACTATGTTCACGAATCTCTCCTGTAAACACATTAATGACTTTTCCATTTACAAACAGGGTATCAGCCTGTTTTCTGCCCGCTGCTGCTGCGATAATAGATTCAATGTTCATAACATTATGGTGCAAAAAAACCGCTATCCCTTCAAGGTAAACCGCTATCCCTTCAAGGTAAACCGCTATCCCTTCAGAGTAACGGAGGAATGCACCTCCTCCTTTTATAAAAATATTTGATTCACCCATGATTTCAAAAGACTTTAAACCATGCTATCTTCAAAGCCAAACATAAAAAACTATAGTTTTCCAGATAATTAAATTGGCAAGAGTATTGTAGGGGCAATCCTTTGTGGTTGCCCTTCAAAGTTGAGAATATCAAAATATTTTTCTGGAAGTCTATAAGTACCAACCATAACCCCTGATTACTGCCAAAAGGAAGTTGTCGTGCCTGAACCTGAATCTATAAAAATTTTTCCATTTAAACTTGCAACCACATCTTTTATATATCCTGATCGTATAGTTCCCAATGTAATAAAACTTGGATCTTTTTTTGATGAAATTGAGCTTTTGATTTTTGAAAGCAGACCTTTTATACCAAAAGGAGATATAAATGGAACTCTCAATAGTGATAAAGCTATTAATGTTCTTCCATCATCAAAAGAGATAAAGCAACTTTCGGATCTTTCACAAAACCTTGATGTAACCTACAATATCCATCTGCCGGTGGATGTCTCGCTCACAGACAAATCTAAATCAAAACGACATGTCGCTATTGACACTATAAAGAGAGTAATTGAACTTTGTGCTCCCCTTAATCCCAGCACACACACTCTACACCTTGAATTTAATATTGATTTTCCAGATTATTTTGCTGTTCAGGGCGTTCTTATTCAAGACGGTCAATCCTGCAATAATTGTGGCAAAGCTGCTTATGTTCATCAGGAATTTCAATCAAACAAAAATTTGAGTAACGCTGCTTATGTTCGGCAGGGCTATCTTAATAGATGGGATGAACTTGAACAGGACTACCTGCACAGATGGCGTGATCTTGCAGGCGAGAGTCTTGAAAAACTCTCATCATTTCTCTCTGATCCGTCAATCATTTCCATTGAAACACTCAACTATCCTTTTAAATATATAGACGACATAATTGAGGCTTGCGGAATGTCAGTATGTATTGATGCCGGTCACCTGATTCGTTATGGCTACAGCATTGAGGAGGTGTTTCAAAAACATAAAACAAGAATTCCCTTGATTCATCTCCACGGTGTAGATTTTTCATCAAACATTCCAAAAGATCATCAAGCCATAGATAAAAC
>JADGBP010000069.1:0-6430 GCA_015231395.1 Desulfamplus sp.
TAGCCGACATTATAGCGATTATACCAATGACAACCATTAATTCAACAAGCGTAAATGCCGCATTAGATGTTTTTATTATATTATTTTTAAATGTATTTTTCATGATTTTTCCTCCCTTTTTTCTAACATCTCCATATTGAAGATAGACACCCCCATATCCTTTTCCCGTTCCATTAATATCACATCTTCCGCGTGAATCAAATGTTAAGGTGCTAATGATAGCGGGGATAGCGTGAATACTCAAGTCTTCAACATTACTCCCTCCATAGCTATATGCTAATACGGTTGCCCCTCGCCCATACTTAACACCAGCGGCATAACCTGAAAACTTCACCTCTTTTATCTCTGTTCCATCTCCAGAAAATATCCTGTAGCTATCAGAGTCGGTATAAAACTTAATTTGCCATTTCTCATTGGTTTTTATTGCCTGAGATCTGGTTTTCTGCATATCAGCCATCAATCCTGTTGCCGCTTTTTTCAGCTTATGTTCAGGATTCATCAGATTGGGTATGGCAATAGCCGACATTATAGCGATTATACCAATGACAACCATTAATTCAACAAGCGTAAATGCCGCATTAGATGTTTTTATTATATTATTTTTAAATGTATTTTTCATGATTTTTCCTCCCTTTTTTCTAACTTCAAGATACTACAATCGGCATTATCATTGCCATTTTTTACCGTCCCAACGAAAAAGCCTTACGATTCCGGTAGCACCGGTTCCTACCGCGTAAGTCAACTCTCCATGTTCAAGATAGACATATCTGTATCCATATCCTGATACAGCAGCACTACAAACCCCTTTTGAGTCAAATGTCAAAACCTCGCTGGAATAAGTTGTCTCTTCTTTGGGAAAACTTGTATTTCCTGTAACAGTTTTTGTTGCGGCACCATGACCATATTGGACACCAGCAATATTACCTGAGAACACCACCTCTTTTTCTATCGGCTGGCTACCATCTGTATCAATCTTTGACCATGCTTCATCTTTGCCTGTGTAAGAGCTGATAATGTATCTGTTATTAGCCTTATCAAACCAGATTCCCCATGTTGTATTGGTTTTAATCGCCATTGATCTGGTTTTCTGTATATCGCCCATCAATCCGGTTGCGGCAGATTTCAGTTTATGTTCAGGGTTCATAAGATTTGGTATTGCAATCGCCGATATTATAGCGATTATCCCAATAACAACCATAATTTCAATCAGGGTAAATGCGGAATTAGATCGCATTGCATTGCTTTGAAATAAAATTTTCATCTGGATAACCTCTTGATTTGTGCCAGTCCGTCATTCAGAAAAGGCCACACCAGTAGTTATTATTCACCGATTATTATCTATATTTCACTATTATGTTGATTATTTACCATCTTAATTAGTGCCAAATCAATATTTTATGCTATTTTTTAAAACCCGCACCAACCCAAACTCCTGCCCAGCCAACAGCAACCGGCATAATACCAAAAAACATAAAAACAATCAGATTTCCTTCCCAGGGCTTAAGAACAAAGGCTGAAATAAAAGGCAGGATTACAGAAATCACAATGCCAAGACGAAATTTTCCGGACATTTTTGAGATTGATTTGATATTTTTATGGTAACCGGATGTTGATTTACTCCCTCTGAATAATCTGGGAATAAAAAATATACATACAATAAGGAAGCCAATTGTGATAATTTCCTGAATGCCTGTCAACAATTTTTCCTCCTGTTAGTGAATGGTCATTATTTATTGAACAGCCATTATAAAGATATTTAGTGAGCATCTATTATACAGATAAACTACTACACTAAAATCCATTTGTCTTTATTTTTTTGTTTCTATTATCAAGGGGCTGAGAGCGCAAATAATGGCTTTAGTGAGACTTTGTTGAGGGCTTTAGTGGGACTTTGTGTACGAGGGGTGGGAGTGACGAAATTGCCGGTATCTACTTTTATGAAAAGCAAAATTATGGTCAAAAATACCGTCAAATACCGTTGGTTGCTAATGAATTTCGTTAGAATTCATTAAAACCAAAAAGCCCTTACAGGGTTGATTCTGTAAGGGCTTTTGTATTTTAATGGACTGGTTTAGATGTGTTGTAATGAACTTATTTAAAATATTTGTTTAAAATATTTTTTGGTGGAGCTGAGGGGGATCGAACCCCTGACCTCATGGCTGCCAGCCATGCGCTCTCCCAGCTGAGCTACAGCCCCACTAAAACAGGCTTTAAATAAACAATTATATTTAATGTGTCAATAAAAATAATATTTTTTCTAATTTTTTCCGAAAAAACAACGAAAAAATAAATTATTATCATTCAAAAAAATAAATATTATCATATATCCATTGACACATGGATTTATAAAAAGATAAAAGTGCAGTTTTATAAATATGTTGTTTAATTGTTGCTCGAATTAAATTTGATGTTGCTGAATTAGATTTGATATATTATTTCAAAATTTGTTCCGCCGTGAAAATACATTTCCGTGAGCACATATTTCTGTTAATGGGATGATATTTGGATGATATAGTGAATTGGAATAAAATTTTACACAGTTCAATAAGCTATTAAGTTCAATAGGTTATTAATTTTAAATAAGTTATTAATTATTATAGTGAGAGTTAAGGAGAGTTTGATGCTCAGGTTTATGCGTGAAAATACAGGGTCGTGGATTATCAAGGTTATTCTTGGTCTTATTGTTATTGTGTTTATATTCCTTGGCATGGGGTCATTGGGCTCAAATCGTGAGGACAGGGCTGCCATGGTCAATGAAATCCCCATTAGCATGGATGAATATAACCGTTCATATCAGAATACAATTGAACAGATGAGGCAACGCTTTGGAAACAGCCTGAATGATGAACTGCTCAAGATGCTTCAGGTAAAAAAACAGACTATGGATAGGCTGATTGCAGAAAAGCTTGTCTCTTATGAAGCAGATCGACTTGATATTCAGGTTTCCGACAAGGAACTTCAGGATTCTCTTTTGTCCATTGAGGCATTTAAAAAAAATGGGGAATTTGATCTTTCGACCTATCGTATGGTGCTTACAGCCAACCGGCTAATACCAGATACATTTGAAAACATGCAGCGTCAGACGCTTCGTCGTACCAAGGTCACAGATTTGGTATTAAGCAACGTAAAAGTATCTGATCTTGAAGCCCGCGAGTGGTACATTCAAAATAACAGCGAAGTGGCTATAGATTATGTTAAATTTGATTCTGCCTCATATAAAGTAACTCCGGATGAGATAAAAATTAAAGAGTACTACGAAAAGAACAAAGAAAATTACAAATCTGAGCCTCAACTCAAAGTTCAGTATATTGAATTTTTGCCTGATGCATATAAAGAAAAAGCTGAGGTGACTAAAGAGAGTGCAGAGTCTTATTATGCATCTAACCCAGATGAATTCATAACACTAGAACAGGTTGAAGCGAGCCATATCCTTATTAAGGTGGATGAAAAAGCAGGTGCAGAGGCAGTTGAGAAAGCCAGAAAAGAGGCTGAAGAACTTTATAAAAAAGTGATTGCAGGAGAAGATTTCGCACAACTTGCAAAAACACATTCTCAGGATCCTTCCGCTAAGGATAACAGCGGCTATTTGGGAAAATTTTCCAGAAACAGAATGGTAAAGCAGTTTGAAGACAAAGCATTTTCCATGAAAGCCGGAGAGATAAGCGAACCTGTCCAAACCCAGTTTGGATGGCATGTGATACAGGTTAAATCCAGAAGTGAGGAGTCAAAAAAGACATTTGAAGAGGCAATGCCACAGATCAAAGAAAAACTCTTGATAGATGAAAGCAAAAATCTTGCGTACAATGCTGCTGGCGAGGCTTTTGATGCCATTGTTGACGGAGATTCCCTTGAACAGGCTGCACTGATTACGGGACAAAAGATAATTGAGGTCGGCATGTTTACTATGAAAGGCTCTGATGCGGCTACTCAAGGTATTTTTCCAGCTACTCCTGGTTTTGCTCCGGCAGCTTTTTCCCTTCCTCTTAATGAAATTAGTGATGTGACAGAAATAGGCAATGCTTATTATATAATTAAACCTGTTGAGAAAAAAGAACCTGTAGTTCTCTCTTTTGATGCAGCAAAGGAAAAAGCAACAACAGATCTTAAAGTTGAACTTGAAGCTGAAGAGACAAAAAAAGCCGCTCAAACTTTTTTGGATTCAATTAAAAATGTTGAAAAATTTGAAAATACTGCTCGTGAAAAGGGGTTTGATATTAAATCAACACCACTGTTTAAAAAAGATGGGGATATTCCAGACCTTGGAAGAGAACCTGAAATTTCTGCAGCGGCATTCAAGCTGTCAGAAAAGAACAGGCTTGTTTCCGAAATAATTAAAACTTCCGGAGGATCTTATTATGTAATTGCTTTTAAAGAAAAAAAGATACCCGGGGAAGATGTCATAATCGAAAATCTTGACTCAGTTAAAAAACAACTTGTTCAGACTAAACAGGGGGCGATCTATACAGAATGGATTGAACAGTTGAAGAGCCGCAGCAAAATTGAAATTAAGCCTGAATTGATTGATGGATAATTTATTGTTAAGGAATGAGTCCGAAATAACTTACCCAAACTCCCCCTCTCCAGATATGGAGAGGGGGCTGGGGGGTGAGGTAAATGGGCAGGTTATTTAAAACCGATTCCTAAGGATTTCAGCCCTGTTATAATCGCAGCCAAGCTGATTCAGTCATGTTATAGTTTTCCAGATAATTAAATTGGCAAGCGTAGGGGCAATCCCTTGCGGTTGCCCTTCTTCAAAAGAAGAGATACCAAAATATTTTTCTGGAAGTCTATATAATTGCAACAAAACTACCTATGTTCCTTGTTCAGCGAGTTCAATCCCGTAAAAATTACAGCGGGACTATCTATATTCTCCTGTGTTTGAATAATGTGAGGCCTGGAAATGGTTATGATAAAAATAAAAAATATTTTCATTAAAAACCCTTTAATCACTGCCCCTGTTTTGCTCGCACTCATTTTATCAGCAATGCTGACTTTATCTGTACTGATGCTGACATCATGTTCGGGGGTGTACAAAAAAAAGATCTCAAAAGATGATGGAAATTTGGATAATGATTCCACTGGTTCTGTTGTCTCTGCTTCTACCATAGTGGATCTTGTTCCTGATCCTGCGTTAGTTCAAGGGGTTTTGCCAAATGGCATGAAGTATATTCTTTTCAAAAACGCGACGCCTAAGGATCGAGTTAGTATGCACCTCAATGTGCAGTCTGGTTCAATGCACGAACGGGATGATCAGCAGGGAATAGCCCACTATCTCGAACATATGCTTTTTAATGGATCAACCCATTTTAAACCAGGAGAGCTTATTGAGTATTTTCAATCAATAGGCATGATGTTCGGTGCTGATGCTAATGCACAGACAGGTTTTTTTGAAACTGCTTATGACATCCTTTTGCCTGCGGGTGATAAGTCAAATATGGAAAAAGGGTTGCTGATTCTGCAGGATTATGCTGAGGGTGCACTTCTTTTAGATTCAGAAATTGAAAGAGAGCGAGGGGTTATACTCGCTGAAATGAGGGAAAGAGACTCAGTATCCTTCAGAACTTTCAAGGCTTCCCTTGAATTTGAATTGCCAGGCTCTCTTATTGCAAGACGTCTTCCCATTGGGACAGAAAAAGTAATTCAAGCCACAGACAGAGCTCTTTTAAAAGATTTTTATGATACATGGTACAGACCTGACAACATGGCAATTGTTATGGTAGGTGACTTTGATATTGATATCGCTGTCACTCTTATTCAGGAGCGATTTGCCTCCATGCAGCCGAGGGCACCTGCTGCAGAACTGCCTATGAATACATGGGAAGCCCATGGGAATGAAGAAGTTTTTTATCACCATGAGCCTGAGGCGGGAAAAACCGATATTTCCATTGGAACTGTTAAGTGGGTACCTTTTGAAACTGAAAGCATAGAATCCTTTAAATATAGGATAGTTCAAAGAATTGCAGATACAGTTGTTCAGAACAGGCTCTCAAAAGACGTAAGAAAAGAAGACAATCCATTTTCCAATGCTGGAATCTATTCAGGTACATTTCTTCAAAATATTAACCTTACCGCTATAACAGCCCAGTGCTCTCCAGAAGATTGGCGGGAGAGTCTTGGTCTTATAGAAAAGACTCTCCGCAGAGCTCTGGAACATGGTTTCACAGAGTCTGAACTTGACCGGGTAAAAGCAGATTTTCTTCTTGGTCTTAAAGCTGCTGTAAAAGAAGCATCAACCCGTGAAAGCACGGCTATTGCAAAGGATATTATCGGCACCCTGAACAGAAACAGAGTATTTCTTTCTCCTCAGCAGGAGCAGGATATTCTCAAACCATTTGTTGAGAGCTTGACTGTTGAAGATGTTAATCAAGCTTTTGCGGAGAACTGGGAGGCACAGCACCGATTGATTGAAGTTACCGGAAACGCCTTGATC
>JADGBP010000069.1:6529-9179 GCA_015231395.1 Desulfamplus sp.
CTCAGCAGGAGCAGGATATTCTCAAACCATTTGTTGAGAGCTTGACTGTTGAAGATGTTAATCAAGCTTTTGCGGAGAACTGGGAGGCACAGCACCGATTGATTGAAGTTACCGGAAACGCCTTGATCAAACCGGAAAACAGCACACCAGAAGCCGTAATATTAAGCGAATACCGCAAAAGTAATAACACCATGGTCGCTCAGGTGGAAGATAACGATGATGTTGTTTTCCCATACCTGCCGGAACCGCCTGACTCTTCTCCTATCGTGAGTGATACACAAATAGACTCCGTTGGAATAAGAGTTGTTAAATTTAAAAACGGCGTCAGACTCAACATCAAAAAAAGTGATTTCAAGAAAGGTGAGTTTGTTTACAGGGTAGATTTTGGTAAAGGCAAAAAGGCAGAACCATGGAAAAAGCCTGGACTTGCCCTTCTGACCCAAGGGGTGATAAATGAAAGTGGCGTGGGCAAACTGACTCAAGATGAGCTTGAAACCGCTCTGGCCGGTAAAAATATCAGTTTCGGTTTTAACGCTGACATTGATTCCTTTATCTATTCCGGTACGTGCGACCCTGATGAAACATCACTTCTTTTTCAGCTTCTTTACACCCTTATAATGGATCCTGGATTTGATAAGGACGCTCTTGTTCTTTTCAAAGATCGTTACAGGCAGATGTTTCAAGAGCTACTGAGTACTCCAGATGGAATGATGCAGTTTAAAGGTGAGGCTTTTTTAGCAGGAGGTGACACCCGTTTTGGTATGCCGACATTGGCTCAGATGGATTCTCTGGGTATGCAAGATGTCAAAAAATGGATACTACCTTTTTTCAAACAGGCAGATATGGAGATTTCAGTAGCAGGTGATCTGGATATTGAGAAGATTATAGCGTCTGCATCAAAATATTTTGGAAATTTACCATTAAAAAAAACATCAACTCCTGCGAATGGAGAAAAACGTGACCATATTATCTTTCCCAAAGGTGGGAATTTAGAACTACAGGTTGACACCAGAATTGATAAGGCTCTTATAGTAATGGCATTTTCCACTGATGATTTCTGGGACATTAAACAGACCCGAAGGTTGAATGTATTGTCGAAAATACTTTCAGAGAGGCTTAGAAAAACCATTCGTGAAGAGCTTGGGGCAACATATTCTCCGTATGCCTATAACGATCCATCTCAGGCATATGAAGGATATGGAGTATTGCGTGCTGTTATTACTGTGGCATCTGACAAAGTGGATGATATGATCGCCCATATGAAGAGCATCGCTAATTCCATGATAAATCAACCGATATCTGAGAAAGAACTTGATCTTGTACTTGAACCAATCTGGACGCATATCAAGGATATCAGGAGAACCAACAGATACTGGCTTGATTCTGTTATGGCAGGCTCGATTCATCATCCTGAAAAGATCCAGTGGGCAGCTACAATTGATGAAGACTACCGTGCTATTGTGCTCAATGAAATACAGGGACTTGCCCGAAAATACTGTAATAAGGATAGTGAGGCGATTATTGTTATTCAACCGTCACGTGCATCGAACTAAATCTTTTCTGTACCATGTTTTCACGGATAAATTTATCTAACGCGAAGATCTGTTTGAAGTTAAGTTCGGTAAATTCCATACGCATTTGTCTTATTTTTGTTAAATACTCTATGGAGATGCTTGCAAGATCAACCTCTTCAATTGTCATGCTGGGTGTTTCTGCCAATAATGGTATCTCGCCTGTGATGGGAATATCTCCAAGATAATAGCCGTAATTTCCCAGAAAAATAGATTTTTCATGAATAGGTGCGTGTCTGTCCTCTTTTTCAATATATTTAACTACAAGCCCGCCATAGCTTATATGTACAATCTGACCAAGTTTATAGGATGCGGGGTTTGTGGCAGCATATGCCCCCTCCTCAGCATGGTTATATGCCTCCTCCTCAGCATGGTCTTTTCTGATCTTCTTTTTTCTATTTTTTTTCTGCTCGATTACTGCACCGTCCTTATCCATACTGATCCTTAATGCTAAATCTGTTGTTTTTTGGTAGCCCTGCAATTTGATAGCCCTGCAATTAGGTGATATGTTTTTGTAGTGAAAAATCAAATAAAAATATCAAAATCATGAAAAACAGTGGTTTCATATTATGTATGACCATGGTTTGTCAAATCATTATCAAGCCCTGTATTCAATTTTCCATAAACTTCTTTCAACTCTTAGCAAAATGCTATTCAATTTTCCGTAAACTGCTTTAAACTGCGGTCTTTCTTTACTCTGGCAGGATCAAATACTCTGCCGTTTATAGCAATATACACACCGGGTGAAAGAATTTGAACCGCTGCCACTGCACACCCTAAATTAAATGATGCGTCACTGGACTTGAAACAGGCAGGTTCCATTGCACCTGTAAGGACAATCACTTTTTCATGGATTGATTTTAATACCATTGCTGTATCTACCATTGTGTCAGTCCCGTGGGTAATGACAATATGATTACTCTCTTCTTGCAAGACCGCATTGTGTATCATGGCTCGATCTTCAGAAGTCATGTCAAGAGAATCTTTTTTCAGCAAAGAGACCACCTCATAATCAAAATTGACTCTTGCTTCCTTTATAATATTTTCTATGCCCGGAGGTCCTACTTGATAGTTGCTTA
>JADGBP010000006.1:0-7541 GCA_015231395.1 Desulfamplus sp.
GCAAGAAAGATCAGGTTCTTGTTCTACGATATCAGCAATAAAGATGATATTCTTTATCAATATGTCTATAGAAATAACGGTGTGGCTGACAAACCGGAAGTTCAATATAAACGCTTTCGCTCTGGGAGGAGAGTATTGCATTCTCTTCCTTAAAACGCTTAACCATGTTACGGGTCAGATTTGCGTCGGGATATTTTTTTTGGATAAGCTCAAGAAATACTTTGTCAATATGGTCTCCGGCCTTAAAGGTGGTAATCTGGTCTTCTTCTGTTGGAATTGTACCATGCATGCGACACAAATCAGTTGTTCCAGCTCCGATATCAATAATAAGGGCATTGGAATAGAGATTGAGTCCATACGCGACAGTAAAGGGTTCCGAAGCAATCAAAACATCATCAAGAATGTTGTCAGCAATATCCAGAAGATCCTTTTTGTTGTTCTGGGTGGCAAGAGAAGGTGCTCCGATAACTCCTCTCAAAACAACTCCAGCAGGCTCATCTTTTATAACCATTGAGACCAGTTGCCTTAAAAGCTCCTTTGCGACACTTTTGGCTTTCTGATACTCATCAATATTTTGTTCAGAAGCATCGGAATGTAAAAGCACGCCTTTGTCAAATGGTCTGTAGAGATCGAGTGCCAGCCTGTTCTTTAATGCATCATCACCAAAAATGATATTTTTTCCAAGCATCTTCTGTGAAACCGCATCTTTAGGGTAACCCACATAGCTTGCCATATAACTTCTCATGCCATTTTCACATACAATGACACTTCTTGATGTCCCGAGGTCAATGCCGATGTTCAGTATCTTTTGTGTGCCCATCTTTATACCATCTCTCCTGTGGAATTGCTGATGCTGCTTGTAAATTTGGGAGTTTATTCTAACTTCGTCCACTTTTAACTTCCGGAATCCGTCTAAAACAAGAAAAAGTCCCTCAATTTCTCAATGCCTTGTTTTCATTTACGATTGCCAGAAGGAATGCACTTTTCTGGCTTGTCAGCATTTTATGTTGTTTAACCAGAGCCTGTTGTTCTCCCATATTTTCATGTGAGTTTACCGCTGAGTTTTCCTGTAAAGTTACCGATGAATAAACTCGCATCCCGTTCTTTTCAAGAGTGGCAAGCTGTTTTTCAATCAGGGCTATTTTTTCTTCAAGCAATTTTATTTTAGCTTCATGGAGGCTCTTGGCACTAAGAATGCTCTCTTGAATCGCTTTTTCTTCAAGTTGTTTCTCCTGAAAAGCTTTTTCCTGAAGTTGCTGTTCTTCATAAAGAGCCTTTTCCCGAAGTTGTTTTTCCTGAAGGGCTTTTGCTTTTTTGTTTTTTACATAAACAAAGGGTCTGGAAACAATATTAACTACAGGCGACGTTATCACTTTAATACCGTACATCACGGCACAGCCGCTTCGTTTTACATAACTGACTGAGACTCTGCCTGCGTATTCAACTGTTGCCGCACTGTATTTTCCTGCCGTTGCCATTGTAGCCATGTACTTACCTCATTTTTAATAGCGAATACGTTGCCTGTCAATAGGGAAGGTGGTTGAGTTCCGCATTATCTCCAGAATTATTACTGCGACTGTCTCCAGAATTATTGCTGCAACTGTCGCCGGATTTATCGCTGAAACTATCGATGCAAGAATTACCTTGACTCTGATAATGACTCTAATATAATCAGCAACCTGTCATAATTTGGCAGGTTCTTTTAACAGCAAATGATCAAGACCTGATTACGTTACAGCGTAGTCACAGCAGGTATTCTTATAAAACATATTGATGTAAAATGCCGGAAAATTTTTCATGTCTTACAAAATTAATGGTAACTGTATTGGTTGCGGAACATGTGCTAAAAAATGCCCTGAAAACGCGATTGAGGGAAAAATCAAGATTCGTTTTGAAATTGATGAGTTTATCTGCGTAGAATGCGGAAACTGCTTTAACACCTGTAAAATGGGAGCAATTACCGATCCGCTTGGAAACACATCACCGAAAAAAAGCAAAAAACAGAACACTTCCAAATCAAGAATTGACCCTGAAACCTGTGCCGGATGCAAAAACTGCTTCATGAACTGCCCGATGGATGCAATAACCATAATAAAAACTGGCTTTTTTACTCCGCCTTACTGCCGAATCAATCAGGAACTCTGTTCAGGCTGTGGCACTTGCACTAAAAACTGCATAACAGGTGCCGCGATTGTTGAGTGATTTATCGGAAATTCAGGCATACATTAACTTTCCTTTTGGTTCAGGAATATATCTGTTCAAGGCTATTGCTGTCTCTATCCATTCATTAATTATAACTTCAACATTTTGCAGAGCTTCCCGATATGTTGCTCCATCAGCCATACAGCCTGCCAATTCAGGGACTTCAGGAATATATGCCCCGTCTTCCTCACTCCAATACATAACAATCTGATACTTTAGCATCACTGAATATTATTACTCAGAAACACCCTGTAATGATACCCGCATGAAGGGCAGTAGCTTATGGTCTGTTTAGCAGTATATTGATAAACTCCAAGAAGTATTAAAGGCACTCCGAGAACTGGACCTCCGATGAATAAAGTGAAAGTTGCTCCAAGAGCCATAAATGTTACCGGCCATTTACTTTTATGTGTTTTAACAGTCAGAATATCCATTTTGTCTCCACACTGGCGACACTCTATAAATTTCTTAGTTGTAACCGTCATTTAAACAACCTCTTTACCCTTTTTTTTCTTGATACTTTGAAGCCCCCAGCTCAATCCCGCAGCACCGCCCACAACTCCGGCAATCTTGGTAATAACTCCTGTAACTACTACCTCTGCTGCACTTGCAGCAACTGCAATGGCAGCTACTCCGCCTAAAAGCCCGATGCCACCGCCAATAAGAACCTTGCTGCCAACCTGCATTACATCGGAAAAGCCGACTTTGCTCTCATTATCCCATAAACTTTCTTCATACTCATATTCATCATATGAATAGCCTCTGGGAAGTATCTTCTTGAGCCGTTCATTTTTAGTATATATAGATTTTTTCTGCTCTTCATAGTTTTTGAAATCATTGACCATTTAAGTCACCTCCGGTTAAATTCAAAGGAAAGTAAAAGTGCCTTCTCCTTTTATGATTTTTTCTCAGTTCCTTTCCAGGATCTTTTTTTGTTTCCCTGAAGACATTTATCCCCGCTCCCGCAACAGATCCCCCCGCTCCGGCAGTGATTTTGACTACTGCCACATGTCCGAACAGAGCCTTGAGAGCCACGGCAGGAATCACACACATGCTTCCGCAGGCTGCCGCCAGCCCAACTCCGGCTCCCACTGCGGCTGTCTTTCCCAATTTAACGAATGAATGGGTGTAATGCGGGCAATCTTCATCATACTTGCCTGATACCATTTTTCTCATATGTACTTTACACAGCTCAGGGCTGTATCCTTTGAGCTCACATAAATCACATTTTGATTTTATAGCACTCATTTTATCACCTTATTTTTGTTTGGCAGAGTCAATTTCTCAAGTAGCAATTTGTAAAATAAAACTCTGTTTTCAGAACAAACCAGCTTCTATCATAGACTTTCGTTCGGTCACACGGTCTTCATCATTTAATCGAAATATTTTTACCGTGACTCTTGCCTCCGGTGTTAAAGGAACTATTACGGCATTGTCAATTCTAAAATGGTCAGTCCATTCCCTGTTTCTGGGATTAAAGAAAGGAACAAGGTTGCCTGTTTCAGGATCAAATGAGCCGACATTTGGTCCTTTGAAACGATTGCAACGCATACAGGCCAAAGCAAGATTTTCCTCATCAGTATTCCCTCCGTGCTGAATCGGCACAATGTGATCAGGTTCATGTCTGTGAAGAGAAAGAGCCTGCGGTAACAGGCAGTATTCACAACGTCCACCTGCCCTTTCTGCTATAAAACTTCGCAAATATGTTGAAACTGATGAAGTCAATTATTGTTCTCGTTGAGAAGTCTTTGCAGAACGAACTTTCAGCATAATAATCATATGTTCAAGACGTTGTAATTCATCAAGTTCAGATTGTTCTGATACAGAAAGAAACCCGGCTGCATTAAGTGCCAACAACCTTCTTAGACGCAACTGTGCAGAGTCGGACACATGAAAAGCCGCTATCTCATCAGGAGAAGGATTTACGGATAAAAATTCAATAACCTCAGATGCTGTTGCTGCCGCAGATGTTTTAAATCCGCCAAGACTCAGTTCTATTATGGATGAAAGCCAGGGACCTACGGCTCTGCAACGTTCAGCCAATTCATCCGAAAGCTGCACTGTCATTTGAACCATACAAATCTCCTGTTTATGTTGATTAAATTATGAAAATTATGATTTTGATCTCAGGATATAAGTAAAATGCATAACCATCGGACGTAACCATTAATGTGCCATATCGAGCTAATACGCCATATTCAGCAACATGATATAAATATTTGAAACAATTAAAAATACAAACGCTATGGGAATGCCCAATCCTGAAAACTGCCTAAACGAGAATCTCTTGCCAATATTAGTTTTAATACTGTCCTTCATGTCAATAACGCCCTTTACGCCAATACCGGATTTCATGACTAAAGGGTATTTTGAACTGAAATTTTCCACAAGCGTTGTTGCAACAGGCCCTGCCGTGGCTCCAATCACCGTGGCAGAAGAGCCGGCAAGAACTCCTAAAGATAGAGACCACCATATTATATTATGAGACGGCATGGCTCCAATACCGGCAACTATTGGGAAAAACAGGGCTGTTGTTGGGCCAGCACTTAAAAAAGCTGTGAAAAAAGCTGCCACCCACATGACAACCATGCAGCACAACCACGGCTTGCCCATTGATATTGTCATGATAAAATCTGTTATATACTGAAGCAGCCCGGATGCTTCAAGTCCGCCAACAATTATGAAAAGCCCTGTAAAAAAGAAAACGTCATTGAAATAGATCTGACGAAGCAATAAACTTTTGTTCATGCCGGAAAAGAGAAAAATCGAAAGTCCACCAGCCAAGGCAATCGCAGAAGGGTTAAGAGAGAGCAGGTCAGAGAGGCTGAACAGAACCAGCATGTGAATCAGTATAAAAAGGGCTCTTTTGATTGTTCTTCTCTCTTTTATTGTAAATTTGGGCTGAATGAACCTTTCTCTCTCCAGTCTCTGTCCATAAAACTTGTCATCTCTGCCATCATCCTCTTCTTCAATATCACCAAAATAGTCGAGCCTTGCTTTTAAATAGAGCAGCATTATTCCAAAAAGGATCATACACATAGGCATCATGAATACAATAAACTGGTTGAATCCAATACCTGCCCCGGACGCGATCAACATGTTGGGAAAATCGCCCACCATAGTGGAGGCACCACCGATATTTGAGGATATTACCTCACCAATAACAATGGGTCTTGGGTCAAAACCGATCCGGTCAGCCAAACTGAGTGTCATGGGGACAATCACCATTATGGTGGTCAGGTTGTTCACAAGAAGAGAGAAAATATAGGTGATAATACAGAACAGGATCATGATTTTTGTCCTGTCACTGCCTGCGAACCTGTAAATCCGGTATGCCACGTAGTCAAAAAAACCAGCCTGATCAAGTATGGTAGAAATGATGTACATACCAAGCAGAAGAGATATGGTATTGAACTTGATGGAAAAAAAAGCATCAACCGGCGAGTATATCCCCATAAAGGATCCGATAACAACTATAACAAAAGCGAAAAACAGAACAGCCTGCATCCGAATTTCAATATTTCTATATATAATAAAAAACATCAATGCAGCTATTTTGAGAAAAATGAACATGGCAAGAATGTGAATGCCGGTGGAAGATGACTTGCTTTTCAAAGCCTTGTCACGCAAAGCCAGAGGGCTTAAATAAACATGAATCTCTTTATTCTGGTTATCTCGTAAAACCGTAATATTTAATGTATCTCCCGTTTTTTTGGAGCTTAATATTGTTGTCGCTATTTCAGGAGAAGAGATAATCTTTCCGTCAAGTCCTAAAATCTTATCTCCAGATTTAAGTCCTGCCCGTGCTGCCGGAGAGTTGGGCAGAACATGACCAATCACAAGATCAGATGTTGTGCCGGAATAGTTAAGAAGAATTTCAGCACCTATTTTTCCGGTGTTTGGCTGCGCCCCATAAATTTTTTTCTCAATATCACTGCCCCAAATAGACCATGCAATAAGAAGAAGCAAAAGGGCAACAAAGACAATCACTTTTAGTTGACCGCCCTGAGATTTTCCTCGAGCTTTTATTGATTGTTGACGCCTGTTTATTGTAATCCAGGGCATTCTTTAATTCTCCAAGTTTTCCAGATTCTACAATATCAATCTATAGATTTTCAGAAAAATATTTTGATATCTCAATTTTGAAGAAGGGCAACCGCAAGGGATTGCCCCTACTCTTGCCAAATTAATTATCTGGAAAATTATATTAATCCAGATTCTCCAATATCAAGTCGGATTCTCCAATATCAATCCAGATTATCCCACTCTTCAAGATTCTAAAACATCAATCTTCCAATGGTCTGAAATGAACCATCACTCGTTCAAGATCTCTAACCTGTTGGACTAAAATAATTCTTACTTTTTTGGCAATATCCTCGCCTTGCTGTATAGTGCAGTCATAATCCACAAATATATCAAGTTCCGCCCATATTTTCTGACCGATATGCCTTGTTTTCAACTCCGCTATCCCTTGCACTCCCTCTATCTTTGACACAATATCAGTTATCTCGTCACCGTAAAGATGATTGACAGAGGAGTCCATAAGAGACTTGATAGACTCTATAAGAATACTGACACATACCTTGATGATAATAGCCACAACAATAATCGCACAGATAGGATCAAGATGGTGAAAACCAAGTTTGGATCCAATAACGCCAATGATAACCGCGAGTGAAGAAAAGGCATCGGCTCTGTTTGCCCAGGCGTTTGCCATCATGGTCTGACTTTTAAGCCGTGTTCCAACGCACCTCATATAGCGAAAAAGTATCTCATTTGCCAGAATAGATATAACAGCGGCAAGCAACGCAGATAGATGTGGAGGAGCCACGGGTTCCTGCATCAGATGGTCAATGGAGGTGGAAATAATCATAATCGCGGCTGCAATTATAAACAAGGATGTAAACCCAGCCGCAACAAACTCAATTTTTCCAAACCCGAAAGGGAACTCATCACTCTTGGCTTTTTTAGTAAATTTCTGACTCACTATAATAGCAAAGGCAGTTACAATATTGGATGTTGAGTGAAGACCGTCAGCAAGACATGCCTTGCTGCCGCTTGTAACTCCAACTACCAGCTTCATAATCACAAGAATAATATTGGTTACAATGCCTATAGTTGCAACTTTTTCCCCACACTTCTCGCATTTCGCACGGTCAATTGATATCTGTGCCATATAATAGTCTCATCTTAAAATTCAAAATTGCGTATTCATCTTCAAAATTGCGTATTCATCCAAAGTCGATATCTATTGAGTCTTAAGCCTTGATAATATTGTCTGAATCAGGATGCTCAGGATAAGATGCTCAGGATAAAAGTATGGACAGGACTTATTTAGG
>JADGBP010000006.1:7639-11607 GCA_015231395.1 Desulfamplus sp.
TTCATCTTCAAAATTGCGTATTCATCCAAAGTCGATATCTATTGAGTCTTAAGCCTTGATAATATTGTCTGAATCAGGATGCTCAGGATAAGATGCTCAGGATAAAAGTATGGACAGGACTTATTTAGGAATCGCACAGAAATAACTTGGACATTTCATCCTGCACAGTCGTTAAATAACGTTGCTGTGCGATTCTCAAATGGGTAAGTTATTTCTGTGCAGTTCCTTATCCTTAAATATCCTGTGAATCCTGGATATCCTGATTCAGACAAATGTCAGGCATTAAAATCAATATGTGTTTTCACGGCAAATATAGACTTCCAGAAAAATATTTTGGTATCTCAATTTTTAAGAAGGGCAACCGCAAGGGATTGCCCCTACGATTGCCAATTTAATTATCTGGAAAACTATAAATCCATTAAAAATCATCTTCTTCGTCAAAATCATCAACTAATATTGATTTTTTGTTATTCCCATTTTTTTTTACAATATTTTTTCCAGCATTTTTTCGTTTTAAAAAATGTTGAAGCTGACGTTTTAATCTGTCTTCCGTGGCAATTGCTGAGAAATGACGAATAAGATACCCCACAACTCCAGCAATGCTTATTACAAATATCAGCCTTATATCCATAGGCTTACCCACAACAAAAGAAACCGGGACATGGTCAAAATTCTCTATGGAGAAAAGCACAACAATTATAGTAACAATTATTGTAGTAATTGTTTTAAACATTTTTCACCGCCACCTGATATGTTATGATTCCATCTGATTGTGTTCAGAAAACAAGCAGTTTCCCTGCAATTATTGTAGAATTGAAATTCCTGAATAAGAACCATCAAGAACAATTAAAAAAACAGATTCCTTTGTCCTGCCATGCCACCGGCTTGGCCCACTGGAGGTGGTCAACCACCGGCGGCAAGGGTATTATAATTCGGGGACTGCTGAATAGCTGTTGTTCCTGCGGGGCATGTTTGTAAGGGTGTTCCTGTGCGTGCTCCTTGATTCACCGGTTGTTGTTGCGAAGTTTTGCCCGGTAATGGCATCCAGACAGGAGCATTTAAAGCTGCCGGGTGATAAAGCAGAGGCTTAGGTCCCATGCCCTGTTTCCACTCCTGGACATTAAACAACTGACTGAACTTAGCGGCAACATAGGCTTGTGGACTGTCCGGTTTTTCCTTCTCACGATTATAGACAATCATAAGCACAATAATTACACAGAAAAAAACAATGCCGATGATAGCCCACATTGAAGGCTCCCCCATCTTTTTTGCAGATGCTGTTCTTTCAGACACTGTTTTTTTAGATTTTGGCTGAATTACGTGATCTGTATCATCAAATATTTCAGTATCTAACTTTTTCATAAAAACTCCATGGAACATAAGTAGAGACGTACGATCGTACGTCTCTACAGCGTTTCTGTTTGATTGAAATTCTTGAATAAGAGAATAAACAAATAAATTTCTCTTATTTGATAAAAACTTTTTTTTCTGATGGAAACGGTGTTACCAGCTTGACATGACTGCATTTTGTGCACTCAAGACACCGAATACATTCACCTGAATTGCCATCGATGGAAACATTTATATCGACCGGACACATATCCTGACAGATATTACACCCATCACAACCTTTACTAACTTCAAGACGAACCATGCTGTATCTGTTGAACAGGGCGAGCATAGCCCCCATTGGGCAGGCTATCCTGCAAAACGGTCTTTTGGATAGCACAAACAATACCAGAAAAGCAATCAGAACCGTCAGAGAGACAAAAAACATAATCCCCACACCGGTTGGAAAAACATGTTGACCAGTCTGAGGGCTTATCGGATTCCACAACGCCCAGGGAATGCCTGCCGTAAGAGTGCCGGCAGGACAAACTTTTGAAAAAATTGTTTCTGCCGTCAAATAGGGAAGAATGATAACCATCAACAGCAGTACCGCGTATTTAAAATATTTGAAATAACGGGGTATTTTCAATTTAGGTGATGGAATCTTGTACATGATATCCTGAATAAATCCAAATGGACAGAGCCATCCGCAAGCCATTCTTCCAACGGTGAGTCCTACAAGACCTATAAAACCAAGTAAATAATAGGGAATGACACGAATGGTCATAAAATGCTGCAATGTTCCAATGGGACATGAAAAAACTGCTGAAGGACATGCATAACAGTTCAGAAAAGGTACGCATGCACCTTTAAACGGACTTGTGCTGATGTTCTTTGTGCCCAATACGCCCACATAGCCATTTGATAGTATTGTGCTTGCAAGCTGTATAAGTTGTCTGGTTTTAGAAAGAATCATATCAAACACTCTTCCTTAAATATGTGCTGTACACATTCACGTATATTGTAAACCATTTAGTGGCTCCTTTTATAAAAAAAAGGATTAAACGAACAAAGTATCAAGCATTAAACGAAAGATGCCGTTAGATTAAAAAAAAGTTCCATTATTTCCTGCCATGCCGCCGGCTTGGCCTCCTGGAGGCGGTCAGCCACCGGCTGCAAGTGCTAAATTATTAGTTGCTCCGGTGGTGCTACGAAACTGCATTATCTGGTCACCCAAAGGACAGACAGGAACACCTGTTGCATTATATTGAGGAAGCCCAACTGCACCATGCACAGGACAGAGATACTGCCCTGACACTCCATTTGTCTGTGCCGATATCGCATTTGAGAAGGGCTGAGGTTGGATCTGCATCTGTTGATAAGTTTGCATCTGCTGAGGGGACTGCTGCATCTGCTGAAGTTGCATCGGTTGCTGATATGGCATAACTGTTGCTGCGTTCATCATTCCTGTTCCTGCCTGACCTCCGGTCTGGCCTGCTGGAGGCGGTCAACCAACGGCTGCGAGCATAAGATCTGATGCGATCTGAACATTTTTGTTCCATGAATCAAATCCAAAAATGAACCAGTAGAAGACAGTGGTCAAAATAGCAACCATAATCACCAGACTGGAAAACCATGCAAATTTTTTAATGTTAATATCCAGATAATCCTCAAGCATTTCAGATGCCTCCTTTTTCTGTCACAAAGACGTATATCAATATGTATCTGACAAATACTTCCAGATACGTAAATATTGTTTTCAACTTTTAATATATTTTCATTTTTAAGAATCTTTCAGATTTTAACAATCAATCTGAATTCCCAATTGAAAACATAATGCTTCCATTATATCTTTTTTAAGCTGTGGTTCTATAATTTCACCTGTTTTTTTTATCAGTCGCTTTTTATCCAATGTTCTAATTTGATAACAAAGAACAATAGATGTTTTTTCTAATTCACCAACATCAAAGGGAATTAAAACCTCATTGGAATAAATTTTCCGGTTTGCTTTTTTTGATGTAAGCGGAAGAACATTAACTACCGGCAAAATTTGATTTATCTCTTCTTCGCTTATTACTAATACAGGTCTAATCTTGCCTTGTTCTGATCCAACCACTGGATCCAAATTTGCTATAAATATTCCCCATCTATATTTCATAATGGGGTTCTTCAATATCAACTGCCATAAAATCCTTCTCAATTTCTGAAATATCTTCCATAAAATATGGGTCATTCATGGCTTTTTTTAATTCGTTAATCTTACTATTAAAGTCCTTTCTGCCATTCAAGTCTTTTGGTTGTTTGAAAAGAACAATCACCTCGGCTATATCATCTTTTGGTATATTGGCAGGAACGTTGATTTTTATTTCACGATTGTCAGGTATTTTCACCGTATATTTCATTGCTTCCATAGTTATCCTCCTATTTACGGTTAGTTACCGTGAAAATCCATTCTGATTTTCATGATTCTGGTAGCAGAAATCCGGATACTGCCTTTTTAATGAATGATATGGGTTAACCTAACCCGATACAAGACGTTCAAAGGGTAGCACCATTTTGCCATGTCTCAACAAACTCTCCTCTGACCGCCCCAAAAACAAGAATCGCAACAAACAGAGCTATAATAACAGTTTTAAGTT
>JADGBP010000006.1:11704-18466 GCA_015231395.1 Desulfamplus sp.
ATGGGTTAACCTAACCCGATACAAGACGTTCAAAGGGTAGCACCATTTTGCCATGTCTCAACAAACTCTCCTCTGACCGCCCCAAAAACAAGAATCGCAACAAACAGAGCTATAATAACAGTTTTAAGTGAAATTCCCATTGTCAAATATTCCTTTAATAGTTCTATATATTGCTGTTGATAAAATTGAGAATATCGTTAATTGGTATTGCAAAACCAATACCTGCATACTGGTTGTCAGGCATAAAGGTTGCCATGTTGATTCCAACAACTTCGCCCTTGATATTCACAAGAGGACCTCCGTCATTACCCTCATTTATAGCTGCATCAGTCTGAATCATGTCAGGATATCTTACGCCATTAATACTGAGATTCCTGTTGTGACTGCTTACGATGCCCATTGTTACTGTTTGTGAAAATCCAAATGGACTTCCAATTGCAAAAACAATATCACCAACTTCAATGAGGTTGGAATTTCCAATTACAACCGCAGGAAAGATTTTCTGTGCCCGCAGTTTTAAAATTACAAGATCAGTTGATTGATCCACTGCAACCACATCAGCCTGATAATTCTGTTCCGTTCCTGAAAAAAGCTTTACACTTACAACGGTATCACTACCTACTGTCTGAAACGTGGTCAGAACATATCCTCTTGAATCAATAATAACACCTGAGCCCTGAGAACGAGAACCAGATTTAAAGGATGGAATATAAGAGAGTCCGCCATTATATGGTTGTGCTGCCTGCCGAGACGCGGTTGTCCTTGATACGCCAACTACTGAGGGTTTAATCAGGGAGACTACATGGCTGATTCCCTCCTGAACCATAAGAGCCGTGATTGGGGCAGAGCTGTTATTTTCCGCAGAAGTTATGGATTGTACCTGATTGGCGGCACCATTCATCATCATAGGAGCTGCTCCCAAGTTCTGGTTTGTCAAACCTGAATTCTGGTTGCCCTGATTTCCCATTGGTTGGTTCAGCATTAATTCCGAATTTGTCCATACAGCTCCTATAGCAAGAACAACAAGGATAACCGTAACCCACAGCATGTTTTTTATCTTGAAATTTTTATTTTTTTTCATAGCTATTTATTTTATCCCTGATGAAAATTTAGTGTTGCGGGATGTTTATATTTTATTTAGAAAACTCTTAAAATCATCCATACGCCAACTACACTGAGAACAAATGCAAATATAAACCTGAGAAGATTGCTGTCTGAACCACGAGCTAATCTTGAACCAATCTGGGCACCCACAACAGTTATTGCAGAGAGTGTAATGGCAAGCCTGATATCAAAATTACCCGCGAGGCTGTGCCCTAAAAAGCCGGATAAAGCTGTAAGCGGAACCATGAGAGACGCAGTTGCAATAGCAATCTTCATGGGAATATTCAACATCAGAACCATAATCGGTATTTTTATCCAGCTTGCCGCAAGCCCAAGCAAACCACCAAAAAATCCAGTAATAAAAGTGACTGGAATAGTAAAACCGAGGTCAATATCCACCGGACGACCTTTAAATTCATGATGCCATTTAAAAGGGCTTATAGAAAGTCTGTCATGGCTTTCATCTGTTGTCTGCATCTGATTATTTTGCATCATGGTATAGCTTGCTATAAAAAGAGTGCATGAAAACATGATGGAAAGTACATCAATATTAAAATAATGAGCGACCATTCCACCTACAAACGCCCCTACCATGGTTGGAGGTTCAAGCACTGCGGCAAGCTTTAAATCAACAAGCCCTGATTTGGAAAAAGTGTAAAGTGATGATATCTGAGACAGCGTTATCATCATAAGACTTGTTGATGCCGCCGTATAAAAATCAATGCCGCAGGATAACAGAAGCGGAACATAAACAAAACCGCCACCAAGTCCGAGCATTGAAAAAACGATTGAGGCAACAAAGGCCATAAGACCCAATTTGAGTATAATGGAGGTAAAAAGAACTGAAAATGTCTCGTTCAACGTTGAAAATGCTGTCTTTGGCACTATGCTCAACTGGTTAATTGACTGATTTATGGAATTATCAAGAGGCTGATTTACTGCCGCACCTCCGGCTATGGAAATAAGAGGTGATGCAACAGGAATTCCTTGTCCTTGCATTGGAACCAATGCCGCTACAGGCATAGGTCCCTGTGTGACAGGGTCATTGGTAAGAATATGACAGATATCACAAGATCCCACAGGAGGGTGAGGCATTGGAGTTTTCATGCTGACAACCATTTTCTGGGTGATGGTGTGGCAGGCTGTGCAGTCTGAAAACTCCTTGTGAATTGCGTCATTCGGCATTTTTTTATTCAAATTTACAGGCTCTTTAGTCTGGGCAGTCTGCTGAATCGGAGTGGCAGTTGCGGTTGCTGCTGCTGTAATGACTGGTGAGCCCGCTGCTGTAATGACTGGTGAGGCTGCTGTAACAACAGGTGAGCTTGCTGCTGTAATGACAACACCTGTAACTCTTGAAAAAAAATGTTTGGTTCTATTTATGGGAATTGCAAATCCTATTCCCCTGTACGTACCGTCTGGTGCGTATATTGCAGTTCCTACACCGACCACTCTTCCGTATATATCAATTACAGGTCCTCCGCTGTTACCCTCATTGATAACCGCATCGGTCTGAATCATATCCTTGTAGGTGACACCGTCAATTACCATCTCCCTGTGAAGGTCGCTGACAATACCCATGGTTACAGTGTGGTCAAACCCAAATGGACTTCCAATACATATAAGATAGTTACCAGTCTTTACCTCGTTTGAATTGCCAAGTTCTGCTGCCGGGAACATTTGAGGGGCAGGAAAACCTTGAGATGCCTGAAAACCTTGCGAAGCTGAAAGACCTTGAGCGGGTTGTAAATTCTGTGGAAAACTCTGGAAAGCCTGAGAATTCTGAGCAACCTGCAAACTCTGGAGAGCCTGTGAGTTTTGATTGGGTTCTATTTTCAAAAGAGCGAGATCAAGATTTTCATCTTCATCCATGATCTTTGCAGAAAAGATGTTATCTTGAGAACGCCACAACGAGATTTCAATATTTTCAGAACCATTGACAACATGGCGATTGGTTAGAATATATCCTCTTTTATCAACAATAAATCCAGAACCAATACTCTCAAACCAAACAAAATCATTTTGTCCCCCTCCTGCTGCCTGCTGTTTTTTCTGAGCTCTTACGCTGACAACAGATGGTCTCACCTTTGCGACTGCCTGACTTATGCTCTCCTGAAAATTGAGAAGCAACTCCTCGCCTGTGGAACCTGAAGCCGTTGTAATACCACCTTCAAGAGCCTGAGCAAAAATGGCTGAAACAATTACCGCTATTATGATTATCAGTTTTTTCATTATTTTTTGATTATTCCGATCAGTTTTTTCATCGTTCCGGATTCTCTACAACTCTCTGCTGTTTACAGTTCTCTAACTGGAGTTAAAGACCCGTAACTGGTGTTAAAGACCCTGATTTATATAAATCAATGGCCGTGGTTGGAGTTCCAACTACACCGGCATAAATGGTGATTCCCCTTGATGAAAGATCAACCGCAGTCTGTTTTGAAATATCACTGCAAACAAGGGCTGCAAGATTATTGCTGCTGAACGTATCGGCTATATTGCCAAGATTGGCAGGGTCAATTATTGCAAAGGAATTATTTACCGGATCAACCATAATCAGATATGGAGTCTGAACTGTATTACCGACAACCGCTGTGTTCAAATCAGGTGCAGATGCAAAAATTCCAAAACGCTGATTTGAAGCACTTTGTCCAGACTGACCTGATTGTTGAGATTGTGGCGAAGTAATCTGTTGAGTCATTGCCACTTTTTTTATTTTATTATCAAGTGCTTGATTAATCTTTGTTCCCTGTTGTGTGAATCCTGGAGGAGGCACGCTGATAAAAAAGTGCTTGTTGCCCCGAATAACATCCACAACCGCACTGCTCTGCCTTTGCGTGGCTGCCTCAAAACGTTTCATATCAGGGGTTGGTTCACCATTTATCGCGATAATCACATCACCTGTTGTAAATCCAAGCATTGTTGCAGGAGGACTTTCCACATCATTTACCAATATTCCTCTTGTTCCCACAGGAAGTCCAAGGTTTGCGGCACCATTGCCATTCAGTTCGCCAACATCCATTCCAATCCATGTTCCTTCAATTGCTATATCTGCAGGACCAATAAAAGGCGTTTTTTCGGGTGTTGGTGTATTCTCTCCAAGCACAAGAGGAAGTGTCAACTGTGCCCCTTGTCTTAAAACTGTAAGCTGTACCTGCTGACCGGGCTGGGCTTTTAAAATCAGGGATTGAAATTGAGTCACGTCTCTTATGCGTTTATCACTAAATCTTCGTATCACATCACCTGACATAATGCCTGCGGTCATGGCGGGAGAATTGGCATTGACATGACTGACTATTACACCCCTTGTATCAGGGAGGGAAAACTGAAGTTGCATTACAGCGTCAATATCCTGAATATCAGCACCCATCCATATTTTACGGGTAGCAGGCGGTGGCTGGAAAGGATCTTGAGCCGCTATATTTTTATTATTATTTTGGGCGTTGCCATTTTGCTGGGCGATATCATTTTGTTGGGTAATACCATTCTGTTGAGCAAGAGTATTGTTGTGTTGAGCTATTCCTGCTGTGCCAGGAAAATTCGGAGCATTTTCAAGTTTTACATGAAATGATTGTTTCTTGCCATTCCGGTTTACAACTATCTTGACAACATCTCCAGCTTTTCCGGTTTGCAAAATTTCACCCACCTGCTGATGGGTTGAAGCCTTTTTGCCATTAAATTTCAATATTACATCACCAGTTTTTAGCCCCGCCTTTTCCGCGGGAGATGAAGGTGTAACGCTTTTAACATAAACACCTGTTCCAGCTGGTATCTTCAACTCCTGTGCCAGAGCTGCAGGAACACTTTCCAACCCCATCCCAAGATAAGGGGCGGCGGTGCTTGGGATTGTCTGTTTAATCAGTTTTATCTGACCATTTCCAACACCTGCCGGAAAAGTCGGTTTATTAATAAGTTGAATCTGACCGTTGCCAAGTCCTGTGGAAAACGTTGGATTATTAATAAGTTGAACTTGACCATTGCCAACACCTGCCGGAAAAGTTGGGTTGTTGATAAGCTGAATCTGACCATTGCCAACGCCTGACGGGAAAGCTGGTTGAAGATGATGGGCGGTATTTAGCTCGGGTCGTTCTGGTCTTTCGCCTCCCATGTTAGTATCCATGGTGCCGACCCAGCCATACATAACTGCCAGTATCACTACAAATCCAAGGACTGATATTGGAGCAAGAATAGTTAATGTCTTATTCATAAAATTTGATGCAGGAAACCGCTATCCCTTTAGGGTAGCGGAGGAATGCATCTCCTCCTTTTAGCTTTTTAGGTAGTGATAACGCCTTAATTGCCTTATCAGTGTAAATCTTATGGTTGAGCTCTCGTTATAATCTTCCATGTTATCAGTATAATGTCTGTGTCTGAGCGTTGCCGCCGACTCCCATCTGTGTCTGAACATTTCCGCCGACTCCAGTTGCATAAGGGTTCACCATCTGTGCTGACGGTACGGACAAAGGAGCTGTATTGGTTGAGGGGAGCAAGTAGCCTGACGTGTAAGAGTTTAAAACATCGCGGACAGAGCCTGTAAGTCCCGGATAGACGTTGACCATAAGCACATGGAACGCGTTAAGGGCATCTTGACTAAAACTTCCGGCAATAACATTGCTTACATGGAGATCAACCATATATTGAGCGGTCTCAACACCTTGACCGAAAAGGTCATTTACATTGGGGTTTGTCGAAACGCTGTAACTGTTCTGTGCCGGATCAAAAACTACAAAATACGGGCTTTTTTCAAACTGGGCGGAAATCTGATAAACAACCCCAGGACCTGTTGACGCAACAGCCACCTTGCCAAAATTGAG
Organism: Desulfamplus sp.; assembly: GCA_015231395.1. Classification (GTDB taxonomy): domain Bacteria; phylum Desulfobacterota; class Desulfobacteria; order Desulfobacterales; family Desulfobacteraceae; genus Desulfamplus. Next base: position 17,617 of record JADGBP010000006.1, read on the forward strand.
ATTTGCCACCACTTGAGCCTGTCCACCCTGCTGCATTTGGTTTGTTGCTTGACCTTGTTGTTGCATCTGCTGTCCGCCCTGCATTTGTTGACCGTTCTGTTGAGTCTGCTGTGCTTGAAGTGCTTGTTGAACAGCCTGTTGAGTTTTTGGAACTCCTAATTGTTCTGCTAAAGTCTCAATCTGATTTTGAGTCATAGGTGCTGTAGCCGCTGCCGCCATTGCACCATTAACAGAAGCTGCTGGAAGTTTAAGAAAAATATTGCGTTGTTTTTTACCTGTATAGATGGTCATCTTAATTTCTGTACCAGGTTTAACGGCACTTAATGCTCTGTCAAAATCATTGAGCGTCTCCTGACGAACTTTATTGATTCTGATGATTTCATCTCCCTTTTTTAACCCAGCCACATCTGCAACGGAATTTGGAGTGACTTCAGTAATAAGAAGGCCATCTTCATTTGCCAATCCTAAATTCGTCATAATCGCAGCTGTTACCGGCTGCAAAGTCAGCCCAAGGCTCTTTGGAGAAAATTGATTAAAAGCTGCTGCCTGTGCCGGATTAGCTGTGTTGCCACCATTAGCTGCGGGTGGCTGAAATCCATCTGTAACTTTATGGCACAAGACACAATTGCCCCAGTAATCATGCAGCATTTTGTCATTGATTGATATAGGAGGTCCTGACATTACCTGTGAAACAGGCTTGCCACCATCTACAGTTATATGGCACTTATTGCAGTTACCCCAGTAAGGGTGAAGCATCTTGTCATTAACCTTGATTTGTGGTCCCATGGGTTGAGCCGCAGCGGCCATTCTGAAATCTCTCATGTGTCGGTTTCTTGTGCAATGATACCCT